>CAYLSM010000065.1:0-19921 GCA_964386505.1 uncultured Gemmatimonadales bacterium | reverse complement strand
CGGAACTGCCCTCAGGCACGCAGCTTGTCGCCAACCTGTGGCTCACACGCCGCGGCCGGATCGTGGATTTCGCCTCCGCGGACGGACGGTTCGAAAGCTGGAGCCGTATCGCGGCCCTGACTCCCGGCCGGGACACCTACGAGCTGGGGGACACGGTGGGCGGCACTGTGCGCCTGGACACTCACGGCAAACCCGCACGGGTGGCCCTGGAGCTGAGCGACAACCGCGGCCGCGCCCTGGCCGTGGACACGCTGAGCCTCGGAGCCGGAGAGGCTGGCAAGTTCTCTCTGCCGACCGTGCTCTGTCTGGCCCGCCGGGCCGTGGTCACCGCCCGGGTGCTGGATGAGAACGGCCGGGCAGTGCACACCTCCCGCGCGGAGCTGTTCATCGACCGGCCCGCGCCCTGGGATGACTACGAAGTGATGATGTACCGTTTTATGCCCCAGATCACGGCCGGAGAATGGCCGTTCCTGGACCGCTACATGGAGCGCCTGGGCGTGACCGCCTGGGCCGCCGTGCCGCCAGAGTTCGCTTTCCGCAGCAACCTGGAGCTTCAGGCCGAGACCCGTTTGGACACCGAGGAATCGCTGGACGGCGAGGGCGAGCGCCCCTACCGCGAGCAGAAAAAGAACTACGTGGCCACCCACGACAAGAAATACCTCATCCGTCAGCACTGCCTTCACGACCCGTCCTACCTGGAGTTCCAGAAAGAGGAAGTGCAGCGCCAGGTGAAGCAGTTCAAGCGGTTCAGCCCCTTGAGCTACTACTGCTACGAGGAGCCCTCGCTCACGCATTACGGCGACGCGTTCGACCTGTGTTTCGGCCCGCACACCCTGGCCGCGTTCCGCGACTGGCTGAAAGAGCAGTACGGCTCGCTCGACGCCCTCAACGCCCAGTGGGGCACGGCTTTCACCAGTTGGGCCGCCGTGGTCCCGGATGACACCCCGGGGGCCCAGGCGCGCGGGAACTTCTCCAGTTGGTCCGACCACCGCATCTTCATGGAGAAAAGCTACGCCGACAACTATGTCTACGTGCGCCGCATGGTCCGTGAGATCGACCCCGAGGGCCGGGTGATGATGACCGGCACCCAGCGCAGCGTGGCGCAGAACGGCTACGACTACTACCTGCTCGACCAGACCATAGACCACACCCAGCCCTACGGCGAGCCGGAGCGTCACAAGGCATTCATGCGCGCGGGGGGCAAGATCACCGGCTGCACGGGCTACGGGGTCTCGGGCGCCAAGCTGGACTACGAACTCTGGGGCCGTCTGTTCGCCGGGCACAACGCGGGCAGCGCCATTTTCTGGCAGTTCTCCACCCTCGACCCGGACTACCGTCTCTGCAAGAGCGGGGCGGACATGCTGCGCATTTTCGGCGAGCTGCGCCACGGTGGAGTGGCGCGCCTGCTGTCCACTGCGCACTGGACCCCCAGCGAGGTGGTGCTGTTCTGGTCCATGCCCGCTCTGCACGGCAGTTGGATCCAGGACGGCCGGATCGTGGAGCAGGACGGGGCCCCGAGCGCGGCCTTCGAGCGCTGGGAGTTCAACTACGAAAGCTGGCGCTGGCTGCTGGATGATCTGGGCGTGCCATACCGCGCCATGAGTTGGCAGATGCTGGAGGCGGGATGGCTGGAGAAATCCGGGGCCAAGGTGCTGGTCCTGCCCGCGACAATCGCCCTCTCGGACAACGGCGCCGCCGCGGTGCAACGTTTCATGGAAGCAGGCGGCACGGTGATCGCGGATGCCCAGCCGGCGGTGATGGATGGCCACTGCAAATGGCTGGACAAGGGTGGCCTGGATGGATTGTTCGGCCTGAGCGGCCAGAGAGCGGCTCTTATACCGACTGAGGGTGACTACACCACAGTGCGCGGTGAGGTGCGCGGGCTGGCCGTGGCCGACAGCAGAGTGCGTCCAGTCGATGCGACCCTGGCCGACTACGGCCCGGGCCTGCCGGGAGTGTTTACCCGTTCGAGCGGGCAGGGGAGTGCGTTTTTCCTGAACGCCTGGCTGGCCGGCTACGGGCGGCTGCGCCAGACCGGCGGCGGGGCCGAGGTGCGCCAGGGCCTGGCCGCGTTGCTTGCGGATGCCGGATACCGTCCCCTGATCGGCCTGCGCCGCTCCGCCGGCGGTGACCTTCAGGCGGTGAGGATGACCGCCTACAGCCTGGGCGATGGCTACGTTGTCGGCCTGCTCAAGGACTACCGCTCCGTCGATCCGCGCCAGGATCTGGACCTGAGCCTGCCTTCGGCGGGCTTCCAGTACGATGTCCGCGCGGGACGCTACCTGGGCTATGGCGCTGTGCTGCGCACGGACATCTCCCCGGGCGAGGTGCGGCTTGTGGCCAGCCTGCCCTACCGGGTGAGCGGATTGGAAGTGCAAGGACCGGAGGCGGTCGGGCGCGGGCAGGCCGTGGAGTTCGGTGCGGCTGTGCTGGCCGCGGAGGGCAGGCAGCCCGGGCCGCATGTGCTGGTGGCGACCGTGTTCGACCCGTCGGGCCAGACGGTGGACTACTACGGGAAGAACCTCAGCGCACAGAATGGCCGGGCCTCTTTCAGCCTGCCGCTGGCGCTGAGTGACACCCCCGGCCGCTGGCGGGTGCGTGTGCGGGATGTGGTGAGCGGGGTGAGCGGGGAATGGGCTTTCCAGGTGCAGTGATTCTGAAACAGCCGCTGATTTGAATACGCCGGAGAACCATGGAGCGTACCATAACGGGACGGCGTACGCGAGCCGCCCCAGTACGTTGTGTTACCTTGAGGGGGTTGATGGTGGAAAAAGCGCAGGCTGGAGCGGCCGGGCTTTCACGGATCGAGGGGCGGGTGCTTAGGCTGCTGGAGGGTCTGCCACCCGGGGGACGCGCCCTGGAGCTGGCCCCGGGCCGCGGGGCGCTCTCGCGCGCGCTGTCGGCGCGGGGCTGGGATGTGACCTCGCTGGACTATTACACTAATAATTTTGGCCTGCGGGATGGAGCACACCTTCTGCGCGGTGACCTGGACCATCCCCTGCCATTCCGGGATGGATCATTCGACCTGCTGGTCTGCTGCGAGGCGATCGAGCACCTGGAGCACCAATACGCTTTCGCCCGCGAACTGGCCCGCGTGCTGCGCCCCGGCGGCTGGCTGGCCCTGACCACGCCCAATATCTGCAACGCCGCCAGCCGTCTCCGCTTCCTGCTGACCGGGTTCTACAGCCTGTCGATCCGTCCTTCCAGCGAGTACAGCCGGAACCGGTTCATCGAGCACATCTACTGTCTCACTTTCTGGCAGCTCAGGCATATTCTGCATACAGCCGGTTTGCGGGTCGAGCGGGTCGCGACTGACCATATCCGGCGCAGCAGTCTGGCCCTGGCCCCGCTTTGGCCGCTCAGCCGCTTTTTCACCGGCAGCGCCATGCGCAGCGAGAACGAGCCACTCCAGCACGCCGCCAACCAGGAGATACTGCGCCAGATGCACTCGGCGGCCCTGTTTTTCGGCCGCACGACCATAGTCCTGGCCCGGCGGGGGGAGTCGACCTACAGGGCCTGAAAGCGGCCCCGGCAAAAAAGATACGTACCCTCCCGCTGTTTTTCTCATCCCCCGGCTTGACCCGCCGCGCCGGGATGACTATCTTGGCATATCCTCACAAAACACGCCATAATCTGTCCGTATAAATGGAGAGCCCCCATGAGCCAGAAAAGGTCCAGCATCTATTTCACCGCCAGCGGTAAAGTTTTCCCGGAGAAAGTCGATTTTCTGGGACAGGCCTATGAGAAAATCGAGGACCTTCGCTACGGCACCAACCCGAACCAGGGCGCGGCTTTCTACCGTCCGGCCGGGGCCGGCTCTCTGGTGCTCGGCAGCATGCAGATCCTCAAGAGCGGCAAGGGCGGCCTGAGCCAGACCAATATCGAGGACATGCACCACGCGTTGGGCATCGTTAAATATTTCGACCGTCCGGCCGTGGCGGTGATGAAACACCTCAACCCCTCGGGAGCGGCGTTGCAGTTCCGCGGCGAACCGCAGGTGGAGGTCTACCGCAAGGCGCGTGATGCCGACAGCCGGGCGGCTTTCGGCTCGGTGGTGGCGTTCAACACCGAGTTGACCGCAGCCGCGGCCGAGGAGATCATGGGCACCGTGGTCGAGGCCGTGGTGGCCCCCTCCTACGAGAGCGCGGCCCTGGCGGCGTTCGAGGATTACCAGCGGTTCGGGCGCAACCGCCACATCCGCGTGGTCAAGGTGGACAACCTGGACAAGCTGCCGCGTTTCGAGGGCGACAACACCGAGGGGCACCTGGAAGTGAAAGTGTTCGGTGACGGCTCCCTGGTGCTGGCCGAACCTTTCCTCAGCTCCATCCGCGGGCCGCAGGACCTGGTCCCGGCCGAGGCCGAAAACAGCGAGGGACAGAAAATTGTCTGCGCCACCGTGCCCACCCCGGACCAGGTTCAGGACCTGCTGTTCGGCTGGTACGTGAATTTCAACGTCCGCTCCAACGGGGTGATTATCGTGCGCGACGGCGTGACCCTGGCGGTGGGCACCGGCCAGCAGGATCGCGTGGGCGCCGTGGAACAGGCCATCGAGAAAGCCGTCACCTACGCCGGGGCCGATTCCCTGCGCGGTGCGGCGATCTCCAGCGACGGGTTCTTCCCGTTCCGCGACTCCATCGACCGGCTCGCCGAGGCCGGGATCAGCTCGGTGATCCAGCCCGGCGGCAGCCTGCGCGACTGGGAGGTGGTCGAGGCCTGCAACGAGCACGGCATCGCGATGGTGTTCACCGGGGAGCGCTGCTTCTCGCACCATTGAGAACCTTGCCGTGGGGCCGGTGTAAGCCAGTAAGGTGTTGTAACACTGAATTTCGGGGAACGTGGATATATACCGCAGGGGGGCGGACAGACGTGCCCCTGCCGCGATCTTCGGTTTATTGGACAGGCATATGCCAATGTAAAGGTCTACCGGATGCAGATGCTCGCAGCCTTGCGGGACAACCTCGGACGGATCGCCTTTTTCCTGCTTCTGGCCCTGGCGGGTGCGATGGCGGTGATCCTGGAGTTCCGCTACAGCTATGTCGAGGTCGCCATCGGCCGCTACCTGACCTGGCACAACACCGAGCGGGCCGAGTTCGGCCAGGTCTGGGATAACGTGACCGCCAGCGAGGATGTCCAGCAGCGTCTGGACGCCCTGGTGGTGAACCGCCGCGAGCAGGAGTCGCCCGACATCCGGGTGGATGACCTGGGTCAGCTTCTCGAGCTGGCCGCCGGGCGCGAGCGCCTGATTCTCACCCGCGAGCGTTTCCTGGATATCTATTCCCGCCTTCCCTATTATCAGAGCTCCATACTGATCGAGCCGCTGCACCTGCTGGATATCAGCTCGCGGCTGGCCCAGTGGCAGCGCACCATGCTCACTCTGGAGCGGGGTGAGCTGGACGTTTACCTGCTGGACGGTCAGAACGCGGTGCTCGAAAAAATCCTCCTCGCCCGCGAGTACGTGGACTTTTTCCTGGACAGCCGCCGTACGCGCGGCCAGCCGCTGGAAGCCATTCCCTCGCTCACTCAGCCTTTCTACCCGGCGGATGTGTTTTTCGACTCCATGCTCTACCTGAGCGCGGATGAGCGCGAAGGGATACCGGTCACAGCCAGTGAGCTGCTGCTCTGGCGCTACCGTCTGCAGCGCATGGCCGTGGCCCGCGACTCCCTGGTGGGTGATCGCATGGAGATGGCTTTCGAGCTGGGCGGGGTGGAGAACCAGACCACGGTGCGCGTGCTGGGGCGCAGCCTGTCGGTCCTGCAGCTGGCCCAGCGCATGGATGAACTCCTTTACCAGCGCTACCCGGACCGCCGTCCCGGCGCCGACACCTTGAGCGCGCCGGCGATCCCCCCCGCGTCCGGCGAAACCCCGGAGTCGAACCCGTGAGGATGCTGCTCAAACTGATAAAGGCCGCTTTCTACCTCGCGCTGATCCTGGCCGTGGCCGCTTTCGTGGCCGGGGTGGTGGTGGTGGTCAGCATGCGGGATGAGATACCACAGTTGCCAGACCGCCTGGAAAAGCTGGTCCTCAACACCCGCACCGAGTTCTATTCCAGCTCGGGCAGCCTGATCTCCACGATCGGCGAGAAAAACCGCGTCCCGCTGGAGCGGATCAGTCCCAATTTCATCCAGGCCCTGCTGGCGGCGGAGGATGATGAGTTCTACCTGCACCACGGCATCGACAAGAAAGGCATTCTGCGCGCCCTGCTGCAGAACGTGCGAGCCGGCCGGATCGAGGGCGGCGCGAGCACTCTGACCCAGCAGTTGGCCCGCAATTTCTTCTTCACCTTGGAGCAGACCCATATCCGAAAGCTGAAAGAAATCCTGCTGGCGTTCCAGCTCGAATACATGTTCGACAAGAAGGAGATACTCGAAGCCTACTGCAACAACATGTATTTCGGCAGCGGGGCCTATGGCGTGGAGGCGGCCAGCCGGACCTATTTCGCCTGCCACGCCGACCAGCTAAGCCTGGGGCAGGCGAGCCTGCTGGTGGCGGTCCTCAACGGCCCCAGCCTCTACAGCCCCTACCGTCATCCCGGCCGCGCCCGTACGCGCCAGCTCTGGATCCTTCAGCGCATGGTCGAGCTGGGCATGCTGGAGCCCCAGGCGCGCCTGGCCGCCGAGAAAGAGGAAATCACCCTGCGCCGCTACACCGAGGGCGCCGAGCGCAGCAGCTATTTCCTGGATTATGTGCAGGACCGTATCCGCGATCAGTTCGGCGAGGAGTTCCTGTACTACGGCGGGCTGAAAGTGTTCACCACTCTCGATCCGGCCCTGCAGTCGGCTGCGACCAGCGCGGTGCGCGGCGGTCTGCGCCGTCTGGACAGCATGCTCGGCCTGCCCGATTACGGCACGCGAGGCCAGGCGCCTGCCGATTACCCACAGGGGGCGCTGGTGGCAGTGGAGACCGGAACCGGGGCGATCCTGGCCCTGGTGGGTGGACGCGATTATTACGGCAGCCAGTTCAACCGCGCCCTGCACCAGAACCGTCTGCCGGGAAGCTCTTTCAAACCCTTTGTCTACTATACCGCCATGCGCGACCTGGGCCTGAGCCCGGCCTCCACCCTGGTCGACAGCGCGGTCACTTTCCGCCTTCCCAGCGGCCAGACCTGGAGCCCGGGGAATTTCGAACAGAATTTCCTCGGCCGGATGACCCTGAAAAAGGCGCTCACCCTGAGCCGCAACGTGATCTCGGCCGAGCTGATCGAGATGGTGGGGCCGGACCGGGTGGTCGAGACTGCGCGCCAGTTTGGCATCCAGGCGCCGCTCAGTCCCACGCCCGCTCTCAGTCTGGGGGCGAGCGGGGTGAGCCCGCTGGAAATGGCCGGGGCCTATGCCGTGCTCGCCAGCGGCGGAATCTACCACGAGCCCTACGCGATCCGCCGGATCGAGGACTACCGCGGCAACGTGATCTACGACCCGGTGCCGCGCGGACAGGATGTGGCCAACCCGCAGGTGGTATACCAATTGGTCGACATGATGCAGTCGGTGGTGGACCACGGCACCGGCCAGGTGCTGCGCCGTCTGGGGTTCCAGCTCCCGGCCGCGGGCAAGACCGGCACCACCAGCGACTACCGCGACTCCTGGTTTGTCGGGTTCACCCCGGGCCTGTCCTGCGCGGCCTGGGTGGGCTACGATGACAACCGCGAGATGCGTTTCACCCAGAACGGACGCCGTCTGGGCGTGACCGGCGCGCGCGGTGGAGCGCCGATCTGGGCGCTGTTCATGAACCAGGCCACCGCGGGCCGTCAGCGCCAGGAATTCCCGATCCCGCCGGGGATCGAGTTCCTGGAGGTGAACGCCTGGAGCGGGCTTCCCGCGGATGAGGGCACCGCGGCTGCCGACCGCATGACAGTGCCGCTGTTGCCGGAGCAGATCGAGGCCGTGCGCGGCGCAACCGCCGAGGCCGGTGCAGCCGACCAGACCGCCCCGCCGGCGGCGCTTGACACTTTGGAATTCTGAAACCGTCCGGGCGTGTTCCCGGGTTTTCTAACGCTTGACCCTGGGGGTGCAACATGAAAAGCGTAGACTACAGGAGCGTGGAGCTGGAGAAGTTCACCGGGGATGACTCGAAGGGGGCGGGCATCCGCTGGCTCGTGGCTGAAAAGGACGGCGCGCAGAATTTCGCCATGCGCATGATCGAGCTGGAACCGGAGGGACACACCCCCTGCCATAGCCATCCGAACGAGCATGAGATATTCGTCTGGAAAGGCCAGGGCGTTCTTGACCTGGAGGGCCGTCAGCACAAGCTGGAGCCGGGTGTGGTGGCTTTCGTGCCGGGCGGGGTCAAGCATCAGTTCCGGAACACCGCTCCGGCCTCCAAGCTGGAATTTATCTGTGTCATTCCGCTCGGGAAATAGATGGTCCAGTTTCTCAAATATGTCGCCGTGCGACTGTTTCTCGGCACGTTCGTGGCCCTGTTCGCCGTTTACCGCCTTCTGGCCTGGGTCCACGAGTCGATGTACGCCGGGCAGGCACTGGATGACAGCAGCCTGATTGTCTGGTCCTACCTGGGGGTGCTGCTGGCAGTGTCTCTGGGCATGAGCCTGTGGGGGCGGGTGCGTTTCCGCTGGATATTGGAGCGGGAACTGGACCGTCTAAGCCGCCAGTACCACCCCAGGCTGCTGGAGCGGGCCTGGCGTCGGCTGAACTCGTTCCTTGCGAGCAGCTTTTTTTTCAACACATCGCGCGAGCGGCTCACCCGCCTGGTCAACCGTCGGTTCGGCGATATCCTGCTCGGGATGCGGGCCGAGGATGAGCGGGCACTGTCCATATACGAGCTGGTGCTGGCCGCCGAACCGGAAAACGAGGCCTATCTCGCGTTTCTGGTCAAGGCCTGGAGCCGGAGGCCACGGCTGTCTGAGCCGAGCCTGGTGTTTGTACGTCGACGCTACCATGAGCGCCCGGATGACCGTCTGGTGGGGATCCTCTCCCGCGAGTACACCCTGCGCGGGGTGCTCAATTTCGAGAGTGAGCGGGTGTTGGAGCGCTGCCTGCAGGTCTACCCGGAGCACGGCCAGAAAGTGCTGGAGTTCGTGATCCCGCGTCTGGTCAGTTTCCAGCGCACGGATGACAACGCGGCCCGGTTCTACCTGGCTGCCCTGGGCCGGGGCTGGGGTGAGCGGGTGCGACCGCTGCTCGAGACCCTGGATCACCGCTACCGTGAGAAAAAGCGCGCGGATGCCCTGGCCCTGGAAGTCGCACGGGTGCTCAAGGAAGGGGTCAGACCCGCTCCGGTGGAGAAGTCTGGCGGGGGCGGATTTTTCGATGCGCCGGTACGGCCGTCACCCACACGGGAGAGCGCCGAGTCGCTCGAACTGGTGTTCTCGCCCGGGGAATCGGGTGAGGCCGGATCGCGTCTGAAGGCAGGGAGCCTGTTGTACCAGCTCAGCCAGCGTCTGTTCGCGGGCGGACGGGGTGCGGTGGGCGGCGGCCTGGGCCGCCGCCTGAGGTTGATCCTGCTCCTGGTGCTGAGCCTTGCCCTGGTGTTCCTGATGCTCTCCTCGGGCAAGCGGCTGATCGAGGCGTTCGGTCCGGCGAGCAAAATGGCGAAAGAAACTCCTGCCGGGGGCGCTTACAGCGTGCAGGCAGGTGCGTTCAAGGACAGCCTCTCGGCTGTGGCCCTGTGCGAAAAACTGACCTCCGGAAGGGTACAGGCGCGGGTAAGCCCGGTCATGTCGGGCCAGAGCCGTCTGTTCAGCGTGCAAGTCGGCGCATTCGCCACGGACTCGGCCGCCACGGTCGAGGCACAGCGCCTGGTTTCCTTGGGCCTTCTGAGCGACTGGAAAGTGGTGAGCGCGACCGGAAAATGAGCCCGGCGGCAAGTCAGACATATATAAGAAGCGGGGGCGTCGCGTGGTCGAGGGCGTCCCCGTTTTTTGTTTATGGAAAGCGCCGAGGTGGCGGGCCGGCAGCCTTTTTGCCTTCCGCCTTGGTCCGGGGGCGGAATAGAGTCCGGCGCTAGCAAAAAGGATGCCGGCCCGCCCCGCGCGCTGCTGAGACTTCTGCCAACCTCCCTGAAAAAAGAACACGCCCCGCGTATTGAACGCAGGGCGTGTCCACATAAGGCTTGGAACCACTTAAGGCTCAGTCCTCGTTTTGGACCGGGCGTCCCGGGCGCTGGGCGTACAGGAAAATCGCCCCGGTCACGATCAGTACCAGGCCCCAGTAGAAATCCAGGTGCAGCTCGGCACAGGCCACCTGCGGCGGGTTGGAGAAATTGTAAATCCCCATGCCGGTCACCGCCAACCCATAGACAAAGATTATCAGTCCGCTCAAAAACCAGATCGTTATACGGCTTTTGCCTGTCATAGCTTCACTCCTGTGGGTTTACCAGAAGATGATATTCAGAACGATGAAGATCGCAAAGCTGACCACACCCCAGAAACGCGGCTGCTTGTAGAACGGCGCCGGTTTCTCCTGCGGGATGTCGGTCACGCCGTAGACCAGGTTCTTGAGCTGGGCGTCGGTCTTGGGAGTGGTGAACAGGCTGATCACCACCGTGGCGATAAAGTTCACCAGGAACGCCCAGACCGCCTGCCACATGTTGAGCGCCATGGTGCTGGCGTGTGCGCTCAGGGTGACTGTGCTCGGATCGAGCCAGTTGAACTTGATGCCCAGGAAAATTCCGATCGAGGTCAGCATGCCCAGCAAAAGCCCCCAGAACCCGGCTTTCTCGGTGGTGCGTTTCCAGAACATCCCCAGCAGCACCGTGGCGAACAGCGGTGCGATGAAGAAGCTGAACAGGGCCTGCATGTAGTCCATGATGCTGGAGAAGCGCTTGACTATGTAGGTGGTGGCTATCGAGATCACCACGCCGATTATCGTGGACCAGCGTCCCAGGACCAGGTAGTGCTTGTCGCTGGCGTCTTTCTTGATGTAGCTGCGGTAGACATCGTAGGTCCAGACCGTGGCGAACGCCGAGACGTTGCCGGCCATGCCGCTCATGAACCCGGCCAACAGGGCGATCAGGCCCAGGCCGATCATTCCGGGGCCGAAATAGCGTTTCATCAGAAGCGGCAGCACGGCGTTGTAGGTGGTGGAGGGATTGACCCCCGCGCCCTCGGGCACCAGACCAGGGATGAGAGCGAAACCGATCAGGCCGGGCAGGATCACGATCAGCGGAATGGCCATCTTGAAGAACGAGCCGATGATCGTGGCGTTCTCGGCGCTGCGCAGGTTCTTGGTGGTCAGCACGCGCTGGACGACCAGGAAATCGGTGGTCCAGTAACCCATGCTCAGCACGAAACACAACCCGAACGCGATCCCCAGCCAGTGCATGCCCATCGGGTTGTCCAGGGGCGAGGCCATGGTGGACCAGATATGCAGGCGGTCGAGCACCGGGGCCCCGGCCGGAGCCAGCTCGGCGGCGCGCTGGTTGACCATCGCCACCAGCTTGTCCCAGCCGCCCAGCTCGATCAGACCGTAGATCGGGATCAGAAGCGCGCCGGCCCAGATCAGGAAGAACTGCACGATCTCGTTGAAAATGGCTGAGGTCAGCCCGGCCATGCCGCAGTAGAGGGCCACGGTGATCGCGGTGATCCAGACCGAGGTGTCGAAGTCCCAGCCGAAGAAATTCTCCAGGATCAGGCCCATGGCGTACATATTGATCCCGCTGGCCAGCACTGTCATGATGACGAACGTGAAAGCGGACAGCCCGCGCGCGCCCTCACCGTAGCGCATCTGGAGGTAGCCCGGGACCGAGTGTGTCTTGCTGATATGGTAGAACGGCATCATGAACAGGCCGAGGAACAGGATGGCCGGAATGGCTCCGATCCAGTACCAGTGCACGGCCAGAAGTCCGTACTGGTAGGTGGCGGCGCTCCAGCCCATCAGCTCCAGCGCGCCCATGTTGGCCGCGATGAACGAGATTCCGGCGATCCAGGCAGTCTGGCTGCGCCCGGCCAGGAAAAAATCCTCGCCGGTCTTGGTGTAGCTTTTGAGGTAATAGCCCACTCCTATTACAAAGAGGAAATAGAAAATGATGATGAATAGATCGACTGCGTGGAGTGTGAACATTCTTGCCGGGCCTTTCTGCCTCTGAGGGTTAACGGCTTGACGGAATAATCCGGCTCTGACTGTCTACCAACAAATCTCGGTTTGCCTCAGAATTTTTCCCAGTGCAGCATTTCGGACAAGGCACGCCGCTGCTTGCGCGGGGGGAGCTCATCCGCGGCGTGTCCGACTGCCACCAGGCTGATCAGCTTGCAGTCTTCAGGAGCGCCCACCAGTTCCTCGACTTTCCCGGCATAGTGCTTCTTGTCCCCGGCCACCCAGCAGGAGCCCAGGCCCAGGGCCGTGGCGGCCAGAAGGATATTCTGCGTGGCGGCGGCCCCGTCCTCCAGAAAATACTTGGTGTCCTTGCACAGCACCACGATACAGAGCGGGGCCTGCTCGATGAACTTGCCCGCGTCACAGATACCGGCCAGTTTCTTGCGCTTGACCGGGTCGGTGACCAGAACGAATTCCCAGGGATCGACCCCGCGGCCCGAGGCGGCCAGCCGTCCGGCATCCACTATCGCCTCGATCTGGCTGCGCTCGACCGGAGTGTCCTTGTAGCTGCGCACGCTCCTGCGCGTTTTCAACACTTCCATCGCATCCATTCTGCCAGCCCTCCGGAAATGAACAAACCACCGCTCGACAGCCGCGGGATTGGAATGCAGCACCCGGTTACTCAGAAAATCGACTGCGCCCCGCCCGAGGACCGCAGCGTAAGCAGGGGCGGGATATTGGTTTCCCGGTAACGGCGGTAGGCCTCCGGGTAATTCTGTATCGCGTCCTCGAAATAGCGCCGGCGCAGCTCGTCCAGGAAACTCTCCAGACGGTCATCCGGCACCAGGCTCACCGTGCAGCCGCCGAAGCCGGCCCCGGTGATACGGCTTCCGGCCGCCCCGGCCTCCAGGGCGATCGCCACCAGGTCATCGATCGCCGGGTGGCTCACCTCGTAGTTGTGGCGGCAGCTCAGGTACGAGCCGTTCATGAACTCGCCCATCCGCGCTCCGCCACCCGAGCGGATATCGGCCAGCGCCTGGTCCACCCGCGCCGATTCGCTCACCACGTGACGGGTGCGGGCCAGGAGCTTGAAGCCCTCCGCCGGCCCGGATATATGCTCACCGTTGACCGTGGTGCAGAAACGCTGGTTGAACTCATCCAGCGAGATGCCCAGGGCCTCGGACAGCTCGGTCTTGGTGTAACCGTGCCATTTCATGTGCTGCTTGCAGGCGGCCAGCATCCGGTCGCGCCCCATGTGAAAATAGATATCCCCCAGGCGGGGGTATTTGTGCGGGTCCAGTTCCAGACGTTTGACCAGCAGGGCCGTGGCCATGCGGCAGACCGCGTGACGGGTGTTGTACTGAAGGCGGGCGTTCTGGCTCTTGGAGGCCACCACCATCGAGTTGGCCACCACCACGGTGAAACCCTCGGGCAGGAACACCGGCTCGGCGCGCAGCGGGTAGAAATCGATCTTGAGCGCCTTGTCCCGCTCGGCCAGCAGCGATGCGGCCTGGTCCATACCGCCGCCCTCGGTGCCCACGTACCATTCGGCATCCGCCAGACGGTCGGCCAGCTCGCGCCGCTCGATCCGACGGCCCGCGGACTGCAGCAGGGACAGTGCCGCCCCCACCACCAGGGCCGAGCTGCTGGAAAGACCCGCGCTCACCGGCACGGTGCCGTAAAAGCAGGCATTCATCCCACGCAGACCCTCGGTCGAGCCGAAATGGTCGATCAGACCTTGGGCCGAAGCTTTCACATAGTTGCCCCAGTCGCCGGTCTCGAAATGCGGAATCTTCCTTTCAAGCTGGAAAACCCGGTCCGGGAAATCCGGGTTCACTGCCTTGACCACCATGTCCTGGCGCGGTGCAAACGCCACCAGCATGTCGTAGTCGATTGCCATCGGCAGCACAGGCAGGCCGTTGTAATCCGTGTGCTCGCCGATCAGGTTCACCCGGCCAGGGGCGCGCAGCACCGAGACCTCGGGCTCATCCGGGAAGCGCTCGGCGAAAGTCTCCAGAAGGTGGATCAGGCGGTCGGTCGTATCGAGTGAATAGATTTTGTCCAACTGGCCGGTCAGACGGCTGTCGCGCCGCCGCAGGCCCTGAAGCAGTGTGTCGATCAGGATCATTTGCCGGTCCCCACGAGTATAATTGTCACCCCACACCACAAACAGGCATTTGTATTTTGCCAAGCTGTAATTTTAACCCCGCGGCTCTCAGGCGCAAGTAAATCGGAGAATTGGATCACCGGCAGGGCAATTCGTGTAATTCCTGAAAACCTTTTCTTGCGCGTAGCACAAAAAAGTGAAATATTACTATTTTCATTTTTGATGCAACAAGGTAAACCGAATTAACGTTTGGCTATATGGTATCTTGCGGACCGCAGCGCCCGGGTGCGTGTCACATTCCGCGCTCAGTTGCCGGGAGCAGCAATTTGTTGTCCCCCAATTCTGCAGGCAGCAGAGGAGAGGTCTGATGCATTTCAGCGCCCAGGAGGAATACGGGCTGCGCTGCGTGCTGCAGCTAGCCCGCCGTCATGGTGAAGAGGCCCTGACCGCCCGGGAGATCAGCGAGAACGAGTTGATCAGCCTCGATTACGTGCACAAGCTGCTCGGCATCTTGAAGCGCAAGGGTTTGATCGAGAGCACGCGCGGGATCAAGGGCGGTTTCCGGCTGAAAAAGCCGCCCGAGGAAATCACGGTCTGCCAGGTCCTGAAAATGCTTTCCAGCGATATCAACGCGGAAGGCCACTGCGCGAAGTTCGACCGTGAGAAGAGTCCCTGCCCGCGCGGCGGCGATTGCGAGATCAAGCTGTTCTGGGACATCGTGTTCCAGTTCTGCGAGGAGTACGGCAAGCGGATCACGATCCAGAACCTGATCGACCGCAAGGTGCCGAATGTGAGCACCGAGTTCAAGCGCTGCTCCGAGAACCGGTGTGAGAGCCCTGCGCAGGCAGCGGGAAACTGAAAAAGTCATTTTTGTGCTTAGTTAAAAAGAGAGGGGCCGACCTTCCGGTCGGCCCCTTTTCTGTTTTGGCGGGCTGGGACTGAACTTTTATTTGCTGTTCAGCAGCGCGGCGCAGGCAGCGGCCAGACGCACCCCGGCAGGGCGCTCGGTAACCATTGGCATTCCGGACGCGCCCAGAAGGCTGTAGCAGGCGGCGGCCTGGGCGAAACCGGCGCGTGCGCTGTCCGGCGGCACCGGGTGACCCATCGCATCGGCCGGGCCCACCAGCATCAACGGCCGCGGGGCCAGGGCTGCCGCCAGCAGCGGAAGGTCATACTCGCGGAAGACCCCCAGGATCACGTTGTCCAGTTGCTGACGGTGCAGGTGCGAGTTCAGCATCGATTCCCACGAGACCAGTCCGCCGTCCAGCACCGTGGCCTGAATCCTCTCATCCAGCACCGCGGCGTGAAGGAGCGGGATGCAGCCAGAGCCTCTTCCCACCGCCACCACGCGTGAGGCTTTGGTTTTTTCCCAGCCGGTCAGCACATCCACCGCCCGGACAAGGTCCAGGGCGCGCATGCCCACCAGCGGCTTTTTCACCTGCAGGCCCATCATGGCGATCTGCCAGTCGCGGGCGAACCACTGGGCGAACGTGTCGTTGACCTCGATGTCCCCCCGCGCCAGCTCGCCCTTGCCGCGTACATCCGGGGCCAGCACGATGTGTCCGGCCGCCACCAGGTCCGCAATCTCGGTGGCGGCGTCATTGGCCTTGTTCTCATCCGCGGCGTAGAGCACTGCCGCGCCAGTCGCCTCGCCCGAGGCCGGCCGGAAGAGCAGGGCCGGGATCGTGATCCCCGGCTCGCTGCAGTAGGTGAGCATCTCCACTTTCATTCCGGCCTGGTCCAGGCTGCCGCGGTACTGGATATCCAGCGGTGTGTCGGCTTTCTGGAACGCGGTCGCCCGCCGTACACGGGCCAGGATGTCCTCGCGGAAAGCCGGGAAAGCCCCGGCCTTGGTGGGAACGGCCGCCTGGTAGCGCACTGTGCGCGCATACGCGGCGTTGAGCTGGTCGATGGTGCGGCTGTCCGGGTAACTGGTCATCACCTGGCCGGTGGGGGTCACCTGAAGGCTGCGGTCCAGCTCCACCGTGATCGGCGGCTCAGGGTCCGGCCCATCCGGCCCGCCCTTGAAACGGTTGTTCAGGAAGCCGAACATCTGCTCGCGCATCGGCTGCCAGTAGCCGTGGCCGCTGTCGTACTCCACCTTGCGCAGGTGGTCCTCCGCCCCCAGTATCCCGTAGATGCGACGGGCTTTCTCGAAGGTGCGGCGCGCCCCGACTATGCTGAAAAAGTCCTGGATCGCCAGGTTCATCTGGTAGGGACGCGGGGCGAACGGCAGGATGTAGTCCACGAAATCCAGGTTGGAGCCGACAAAGGGAAGCATGTTCTGCTCGGCGTCCTGCGGACCCAGGGTAGTCCAGAGCTGCTCCCAGGAATTGAGATAGCAGTTGGGCACGCAGGCGGCCAGACGGTCATCCAGAGCGCCCAGGTAGGCGCTCTGCATCCCGCCACCCGAGTTGCCGGTCACGGCCACGCGCTTGGGGTCCACCTCGGGACGGCCCAGCAGGTAGTCCAGAGCGCGGATCTCGTCCCAGACAAAATAATTGGCCGCGTTGGAGCCGGTCAGCAGGCACTGGATGCCGGCCATGGTGTGCTCGGGTGTGGTGCCCTCGACCAGGCTTTCACCCAGGTCCTGGTTCCAGTACATGAAACGCTCGCCCTGGCCCGGCGGGTCGAAGGTGAACACCACGTAGCCCTTGCGCGCCAGGCCGATCCAGATGTGCTGGTAGGTCTCGCCGGCCTTGCCGTTTAGCGTGTGTCCGTTGACCCCCAGCACAGCCGGATAGGGTTTGGCGCCCACGGTGGGTATGTAGAGGTTGCCAGTGACATAGAAGCCCGGGCGGCTCTGAAACAGCACGTTCTCCACCCGGTAGCCCTCGCGCTCGAACGAGCCGGTGGTGCGGGCTTTCAGATCGGTGCGCTCCGGGAACGGCCCCAGGCAGTCCATGATCCGCCCGCGGACAGTCTTTTTGCGCGCGGCCACGTCCTCCGGGGTCTTGAGGGCCTGAATCTCACGGTCCTGCTGCTCCAGGCAGCCCCTGGCGACGACGGTCAGGTACTCGTAAAGCTGGCGCTGCATCAGGTCGTCCTCGTACGGCATCTGCGAGCGGAAAACCCGCAGTTCCTGGGCGGCGGCCACGCCGTGCAGAGCCAGGAGAGCGGCAAGAGCGGTCAGCGCGATGGAATGGGAGAATCTCATCCGGGCCTCCCTCTGCGAAAAGGGGTTGGGGTTGGAATTGTGCTGCGGCGGAAAGCGAGCCGGTCCGGCCACGGCCCACCGCGCGGGGCGGCGGGCCGCGCGTGGACTCAATACCCGGAGTAGCTGCTGGTCAGGGTGCGGCTTCCGGTCACGGTCAGCTCGAACTCCTCGATCCGTCCGGCCACGGCCACGTGACGGTCGGTTACAAGACTCGGCTCCAAAACGAACTGGAAGCCGATGTAGAAATCATCCCGCAGCAGGTAGGTGTTAAGCTTCTCGTCGTCGCCGCTTATGTCGAACATGGCCGGGATGATCTTGCGCTCGGCGATCTGCACCGCATTCGCGTCGTTGAACACATCCACCAGCGGGCTGACAAACACCCGCACCTCGACCGTGCCCGTATAGTTCTGCGGCTCCATCTGCATGCGCAGATGAATCAGGGAGTGCGACAGCGAGGAGAAATCGTAACCGCGGCGCACCAGGCTCATCTGCACCGGCTCGGTGCGGGTGGTGAACGAGAGGGTCCGGCTGGCGCCCAGGTCCTGGTTCAGCGGGATATCCTCCGGCACGGTGAACCCCACGCTCTGGTAATTGAGCAGGCTGGCGTACAGGCTGCTGGCCAGGTTCACGATCTCGACCGCCTCTTTCTCCTTGCAGGAGAGAAGCGTAAGAAGCAGAATGGGCAGGAGGGCGATTATTCTTTTCATTTTTCCCGGTCTCCTTCGCCGGCTGAATTTGGCGGGGGGCCGCACTTTATTCGAAAGCACAGCGGATAAAACAGCCCAGGGGCACGGCAACTCGCGCACCGTACCCCTGGGAAAATACTGAACCGGACAACTCCTCAGCAGCTCAGGCCTGGACTTTTTTACCCGCCAGCTCCTGTCCCTTGCCGAATTTCTCCTGCCAGTAGATCAGCACCGGAGCCGAGATGTAGATGGAGGAGTAAGTCCCCACGATGATGCCGATGGTCATGGCCAGGGCGAACGGGCGGATCACCTCGCCGCCGAAGAACAGCAGCACGATCACGGCCAGCAGGGTGGTGCCGGCGGTGATAATCGTGCGCGACAGGACATGGTTGACGCAGTTGTTGATGATGGTGTCCATCGGCAGGCGCTTGCGCTCCTTGGGATATTCCTCGCGCACCCGGTCGAACAGCACGATCGTGTCGTTGAGCGAGTAACCAACGATGGTCAGAAGCGCGGCGATGATGGTCAGGTCGATCTCGACGTTCATCACGGTCAGCACGCCGAGAGTGAAAAACACGTCGTGGATCAGGGCCGCGATGGCCCCGACCGCATATTTGAAATTGAATTTAACGCAAATATATGCCATTACAGCCATCGAGCCCGCCATCAGCAGCAGGGTCAGGATGTCGGAGCTGAGCACGGCTTTGGCCTGACTTGCCGCCAGCACGAACAGGCCGAAAATAAGAGTTCCCAGCACGCCCAGGAAACTCTCGGCCTCGAAACGGATCGAGATGTAGATGATGATGCCGATCCAGGAGAACAACAGGGCCAGAAGGGCTTTCTCACGCAACTCGGTCCCGATCTTCGGCCCCACCAGGTCGTTCTGGTCCACGGTGTAGGTGTTGCCCTGGAAACGCTGGTCGAACTGCTGCTGGATCGGGGTCAGGTAGTCACGGGAGGTGTCGAGCACCTTCAGACGGACCAGCACGTGGCGCTTGTCGCCGAAATGGGTCACCTCGTACGACTGTTCACCCGCGGCGGCCAGGGCCTGGCGTACTTCCTCGGCGCTTACCTCGTTCTGGAACGAGAAGGTTATGGCCGCACCGCCTGTAAAATCGATCCCGTAGCGCGGACCACCGCGCAGGGCCAGGATCAGCATGGTCAGCACGATCACGGTCAGCGAGCCCCAGAGGGCGATCTTACGGAAGCCGATGAAATCGAAATTCGGGTTCTTGACGAGTTCAAGCATTGTTAAGGGCTCCTTTTATCGGTATCCACCCGGCCGCCTGAAGCGGCCGGCCTGTTATATCGAAATCGACTTGACACTCTTGCGTGCGGTCCAGAGGTCGAAAATCACGCGGGTGAAATACACGGCGGTAAACATGTTCGCCGCCAGACCGATGCTCAGAGTGACCGCGAAGCCCTTGATCGGGCCGGTCCCGAACTGGAACAGGAAGAGGGCCGAGATGATGGTCGTGAGGTTGGAGTCGATGATGGCGGAAAGCGCCCGCTGGAAGCCGAGGTCGAGCGCCGAGCGCACCGTCTTGCCGAGCTCGAGCTCCTCACGGATGCGCCCGAAGATCAGCACGTTGGCGTCGACGGCCATGCCGATGGTCAGAATGATGCCGGCGATACCCGGCAGCGTCAGGGTGGCATGGAACGCTGACATCGTACCGATCAGAATCACGGCGTTGAGCACCAGGGCCAATACCGCGTTGATGCCAGCTCCTTTGTAGTAGAGCAACATGAAGACCATGATCAGCGCCAGCCCGACGAGGCCGGCGCGGATGCCGCGCACGATCGAGTCGCGCCCCAGGCTCGGGCCCACGGTGCGCTCCTCGAGGTAGGTGATCGAGGCCGGCAGGGCGCCGGCCCGCAGCACCAGCGACAGGTCCTCGGCCGCTTGCATCGTGAAGCTGCCCTCGATGATCCCCGAGTCGTCGATGCGCGAGCGGATCGACGGCGCCGAGCGAACCTTGTTGTCGA
>CAYLSM010000064.1:0-19959 GCA_964386505.1 uncultured Gemmatimonadales bacterium | reverse complement strand
GCGTACCCAAGCATCCTGATGGAGCCGTGGGACGGGACGGCGGCGATAGCTTTCACCGACGGGCGCAGAATCGGCGGATGTCGGGACCGCACCGGCCTTCGCCCAGCGCGCTACGTAGTCACCCCCGATGACCGCATCGTCATGGCCAGCGGGGTAGGCGTGCTGGAGTTCCCGCCCGAGCAGATCCGCAGCAAGGGCCGTATCGGCCCCGGCCAGATGCTGATCGTCGATACCGAGCAGAAACGCATCCTGTTCGACCCCGAGATCAAGGCCGTGATCAGCCGCCTTCAGCCCTACCGCCGCTGGGTCATGGAGAATCGGATCGAGCTGCGCGGTCTGTTCGACTGCGCCATGCCGGTGCGTCCGGAGCGTGAGACCCTGACCAGCCGCCAGATGGCGTTCGGCTACACGGATGAGGACCTGAACGTGATCCTGCGCCCCATGGCCGAGACCGGCGGCGAGCCGGTGGGCTCGATGGGCAACGATACGCCGTTGGCCGTGCTGAGCGACAAGCCCAAGCTGCTGTTCAGCTATTTCAAGCAGCTTTTCGCCCAGGTGACCAACCCGGCCATCGACCCGATCCGCGAGCAGCTGGTGATGTCGCTGATGAGCTACATCGGGCGTGAGGCCAACCTTCTGAACGAGACCCCGCTCAACGCGCGCCTGCTCAAGCTCAGCCGCCCGATCCTGACCAATGACGATCTGGACAAGCTCAAGGGCAGCCAGGACGACAAGTTCCGCACCCGCACCATTTCTATGCTCTTCGAGGCCTCCCGCGGGGTGGAGGGTGCGCTGGATACGCTCAACAAGTGCTACGCCGAGGCCGAGCAGGCCGTGCACGACGGCTACGCACTGATCGTGCTGAGCGACCGCGGCATAGGCCCGGACCAGGCAGCCGTGCCCAGTCTGCTGGCCCTCTCGGCGGTGCATCATCACCTGATCCGGGTGGGGCTGCGCACCAAGATCGGCCTGGTGATCGAGACCGGCGAGGCGCGCGAGGTGACCCACTTCGCCATGCTCCTGGCTTTCGGAGCCAGCGCGATCATCCCCTACCTGGCTTTCGAGACCGTGGCCGACCTGGCGATCAGCGGCCGTCTCAAAGCCGGCACCACGGTGCAGGACGCTATCGATCACTACATCAAGGCCATCGAGAAGGGGCTTCTCAAGATATTCTCGAAGATGGGAATCTCCACTGTGCGCAGCTACCGCGGCGCGCAGATGTTCGAGGCGGTGGGGGTGCACGAGGATGTGATCACGCGGTTCTTCCCGGGCACGGTTTCCCGGATCGGCGGGGTGCACCTGGACGGCATCGTCGAGGAAACCCTGATCCGCCACCGCGGGGCTTTCAACAGCCGCAACAGCGCCACCCAGATGCACGCCCGCGCCGGGGAGTACAATTTCCGGCTCGAGGGTGAGCACCACATGTGGAACCCGGAGACTATTTTCCAGCTCCAGCAGGCCACGCGCAGTGGCGATTACGCGACCTACAAGACTTTCTCCAAGTTGGCCAACGACCGCGACCGCAAGCTGCAGAACCTGCGCAGCCTGTTCGATTTCGCCGCTGGTGAGCCGGTGCCGCTGGAGGAGGTGGAGCCGGTGGAGAGTATCACCCGGCGCTTCGTCTCCGGCGCGATGAGTTTCGGCTCGATCAGCCGTGAGGTTCACGAAACGATCGCCATCGCCATGAACCGCCTGGGCGGGATGAGCAACAGCGGCGAGGGCGGTGAGGACGAGGAGCGTTTCAAGCCGCTGCCCAACGGCGACAGCCGCAACAGCGCGATCAAGCAGGTGGCCTCGGGACGGTTCGGCGTGACCAGCAACTACCTGGCCAACGCCCGTGACATGCAGATCAAGATTTCACAGGGTTCCAAGCCTGGCGAGGGCGGACAGCTCCCCGGGTTTAAGGTGGATGAGAACATCGCCCGGGTGCGCCACAGCGTGCCGGGGGTGACCCTGATCTCGCCACCGCCGCACCACGACATCTATTCCATCGAGGACCTGGCGCAGCTGATCTACGACCTGAAGAACGCCAACCCGAACGCCCGTGTCTCGGTCAAGCTGGTCTCCGAGGTGGGGGTGGGAACGGTGGCCGCGGGCGTGGCCAAGGCGCGGGCGGATGTGGTGGTGATCGCCGGCGACTCAGGGGGAACCGGGGCCTCGCCGCTCAGCTCGATCAAGCACGCCGGCATCCCCTGGGAGATCGGCCTGGCCGAGACCCAGCAGGTGCTGGTGATGAACAACCTGCGCAGCCGGGTCCGGGTGCAGACCGACGGGCAGCTCAAGAGCGGCCGGGACGTGGTGGTGGCCGCCCTGCTCGGGGCCGAGGAGTTCGGGTTCGCTACCGGCTGCCTGATAGTCCTGGGCTGCGTGATGATGCGCAAGTGCCACCTGAACACCTGCCCGATGGGCATTGCGACTCAGGACACACGTCTGCGCGAGAAATACAACGGCAAGCCTGAGTACCTTCAGAACTATTTCCGTTTTATCGCCCAGGAGGTGCGTGAGTACATGGCCGCCATGGGCTTCCGGCGCTTCGAGGACATGGTCGGCCGCATGGACATGCTGCGCACCGGCAACGCGATAAAGCACTGGAAAGCCGCCGGTGTCGACCTCAAACGTCTGCTGGCTCCACCGGAGATCACCTCCGGCTGCTCGCTGCACAGCAGCCTGAGCCAGCCGGATATTCTGGAGGGCGCCCTGGACCGCGAATTGATCGAGGCGGCGGCCCCGGCCCTGGAGAAACGCCAGAAAGTTGTTATCCGGCACAGCATCCGCAACGTTAACCGCACGGTGGGTACTCTGCTGAGCGGTGAGGTCTCCAGGCGTTTCGGCTCGATCGGCCTGCCACCCGAGACTATCAAGGTAGAGTTGACCGGTTCGGCCGGCCAGAGTTTCGGTGCGTTCCTGGCGCCCGGCGTGGCCCTGCACCTGGCAGGCGATGCCAACGACTACGTGGGCAAAGGCCTGAGCGGCGGACGGATAGTGATCCACCCCCAGGAGGGCTCCACGTTCCGGGCTGAGGAGAATATCGTGGTTGGCAACGTAGTGCTCTACGGCGCCACCAGCGGCCATGCCTATTTCTGCGGCCGGGCTGGCGAGCGGTTCGCCATCCGCAACAGCGGCGCCTATGCAGTAGTCGAGGGCGTGGGTGACCACGGCTGCGAGTACATGACCGGCGGAGTGGTGGTGGTGCTGGGCACCACCGGGCTCAATTTCGCGGCCGGCATGAGCGGCGGCATCGCCTATGTGTTCGACGAGTGGCGGCTGTTTGACCAGCGCTGCAACCTGGACACGGTGGACCTGGAGTCAGTGACCGAGGATGAGGACAAGGCGCTGCTCAACCGTATGATCGAGCAGCATGTCAAGCATACAGGCAGCCAGGCGGGGCGGCGCATCCTGGATAACTGGCACGACAAGATACACCAGTTTGTCAAGGTCATGCCGATGGAGTACCGACGCGCTCTGGGCCGCATGATCAAGGAAGACGCGGAAACAAAACGGGTGGAGGTCTGGAATGGGTAAACCTACCGGATTTATCGATTACAAGCGGGTGAACCCGAAAGCCCGGCCGGTCGAGGAAAGACTGAAAGATTACAGCGAGATATATCCTCTGCTCAACGAGACCGAGCTGACCACGCAGGCCGCCCGCTGTATGGACTGCGGCATCCCGTTCTGTCATGGCGCGGGTTGCCCGGTGCGTAACCTTATCCCCGAGTTCAACGACCTGGTCTTCCGCGGCCAGTGGCGTGAGGCTCTGGAGGTGTTGCACAGCACCAACAATTTTCCTGAGTTTACCGGCAAGATCTGTCCGGCGCCTTGTGAAACGGCTTGCGTGACCGCGATCAACACCGATGCCGTGGCGATCAAGCAGATTGAGCTGCAGATAATCGAGAAGGGTTTCGAGCAGGGCTGGGTGAAAGCGCAGCCGCCCCAGGTCCGCACCGGTAAGCGCGTGGCCGTGGTTGGCAGCGGACCGGCCGGTTTGGCCTGCGCCCAGCAGCTCAACCGCGCTGGCCACACGGTGGTGGTCTACGAGCAGAAAGACCGGGTCGGCGGCCTGCTGCGCTACGGCATCCCGGATTTCAAGCTGGACAAGTACGTGCTCGACCGCAGGGTTAAGCTGATGCAGGAGGAGGGGATCGAGTTCCGCACCAGTGTGCATATCGGACAGGACATCGCCGCCACCTATCTGGCGCGCCAGTATGACGCGGTATGCCTGACAGGCGGCGCGATGCACCCGCGCGATCTGGAGGTGCCGGGCCGGGAGCTGGCGGGGGTGCATTTCGCCATGGAGTTCCTGGAGCAGTCCAACCGTCGCGTGGCCGGTGACAGTCTGTCCCAGGAGTCGCAGATTCTGGCCGGGGGCAAACACGTGATTGTGATCGGCGGTGGCGACACCGGCGCGGACTGCGTGGGCACCTCCAACCGTCAGGGCGCCCTGTCCGTGACCCAGCTCGAAATCCTGCCGCGTCCGCCCGAGAACTCCAATCCCTCAACGCCCTGGCCGCGCTGGCCCAACATTCTACGCTCCAGCACCTCGCACGCCGAGGGTTGCCAGCGTATGTGGTCCGTGACCACAAAGTCTCTGGAGGGCGAGAACGGCCGGGTGAAAAAGCTTACTGGGATGGAGGTTACCTGGGGTGGCGCCGCGGGCGCTTTCCGCCCGACAGAGAAGCCGGGTAGCGACTTCGAGCTCAAGGCCGACCTGGTCCTTCTGGCCATGGGTTTTGTCCACCCGGTCCACAGCGGCATGATTGAAGAACTGGGTCTGGAGCTGGACAAGCGCGGCAACGTGGCGGTGGATGAGAACCTGATGTCCAGCCGCGCGGGGGTGTTCGGCGCGGGCGATATGGTGATGGGAGCCTCGCTGGTGGTCCGGGCGATCTATCAGGGGCGTAAGGCCGCTCAGGGGATCGACCGCTGGCTGATGGGCGCAACCTCGCTGCCTTGAATGCGCATCTGGCAGCACTTGGAGCGATTTGTATTGACAATGTTGTAGAATATGTTAGATTAATCAAGTCTGAGTTTGATGCAGACGCGGGGTCGTAGTTCAGTTGGTTAGAACGCCGGCCTGTCAAGCCGGAGGTCGCGAGTTCAAGTCTCGTCGGCCCCGCCATTAATAGATAAAGGGTGCGTAAGCAATTACGTGCCCTTTTCTTTTTCCGGCGGCGAGTTTGACCGGCGGTCAAATGCTTAACCTTGCCGGGGGCTTGCCAAGCCAGATTCAACCTGTCTTACGGATTCGAAGAAGGATGATCAGTACATTGCCCGCTGCCATACGTAGCGTAGTGGTCAGTAGTGTTCCGGCTCTGGAGTCTGTACGTCATCTGTCCAAATGGTTCTGGCGACGTACATGCATGGAGTGTGCAGTCAGCCCCTATAATGCTTATTTTGCTCTAAGACCCGGCAAAAGCACCGGAATGTCTTTCGCCACTTTAACCAGGCTCACCAGAGCGACCATGAATTCCAGCCGCCCCAGGAACATGCCGAGAGTTTCAGCCCATAGTACGGCGCCAGGGGCTTTATAGGTGCTGACACCGATAGACAGCCCGACCGTACCGACAGCCGAGGCGTATTCGAAAAGGGAATCCTGCAACGAAAATCCATAGGCTGTAAGGATCCCGACTCCGATCAAATAGGTCACAAGGTACAGCACGATGAACAGTCCGATCCGCCGAACTGTCTCATCTCCGAAAAACACCTTCTCCTCACCGGACCAGATAAAATTCTCCACCACCGCCTTGCGTGGGAGGAACTGGTTCCTGATCTCCCAGGCCAGGGCCTTGAGAAGTGTATAGACGCGGTACTGCTTAATGCCGCCCGCAGTGGAGCAGGTGCCGCCACCCACAAGCATCAGGACAATCAGCACGAAAATCCCGAACCCGTTCCAGTTGTTGTAACTCACTGTAGAGAATCCGGTGGTGGTAAGCGCCGAGACAGTCTCGAATACGGCCACGCGGATACTTTTGGCCAGGGTGGGATAGAGTCCGACAGTGGTGCAAATCAGCACCAGCCCGGCCGACAGCGGAATCAGAATCGCCATCAGCCGTACCTCGGCGTTACGCGCCACATAGATTAGCTTGCCCCGGATCAGCAGCCAGTCGGTCAGGAAATTCAGGTTGCCCAGGATCATCAGGGCGACTGTCACTGCCTCCACCATGGTGGAATCCCAGTAGCCTATACTCTCGGCACGGGTGGAAAAGCCGCCGGTGGAAAGGGCGGCGAAAGAGTGGTTCACCGAATCGAAAACGCTCATCCCGGCCAGCCGGTAAGCGATCACTCCAATGATCACATAACCGGCATAAATCACGAGCACCAGCTTGGCCGAACGTTTCACGTGCGGCGCCAGTTGATCGGTGCGCCCCTCGGCGGCTGAAAGCGTGGCCAGAGAGTTACCCATGATCGCAGAGAGCATGATGATCGCCAGCCCCGCGCCACCGGCGAGCTGCATGGTGCTGCGCCAGAGCAGGATAGAGGGCCCTGCTTTGGAAACATCCACCACCGAAAGGCCGGTGGTGGTCCAGCCGCTGACAGATTCAAACAGGGCGCGGGTAAAATCGAACCCGAGCGCCGCCTGGAATGGCCAGGCCGAGAATACACAGACTATGATCCAGCTTAATAGGACTATCACCCCCGCATCCTTGAGGTCCAGACGGACCACCTGAGCCGTGCTCCACCTGAAAAAACGCCAGGCGGCAAAGCCGAGGGCGGCCTGAGACAGGGCCGGGACCAGAAAGGCCTGCCAGAGTCCCCAATCCGATGGGTACAGGGGCATGCAGAGAAAGGGCACGAGAGTGATACAGCCTGCCAGACCCACGATCAGGCCGGTGTTGGACAATATTCCCCGGTAGTGCAGACGCGTGATTACGCCTTGCGGCATCGCTCACCTCACCTCTTCCCGCCGGCGATGATTTCGAGGGCCTCGCCCAGGGTCTCGGGCAGGCTGATCAGAATTATCCTGTCCCCGGCCTCCAGGATTGTCCCGCCGCGGGGGACAAGCGTTTCCTTATCCCGCATGACCACGGCGATGAGCGAGTTGCGTGGAAGTGTAACCTGTTGAAGCGGCTTGCCACAGGCCGGGAAATCCTTTTCCAGAACCATTTCGAGAACATTCACCCGCCCGCCGCCCAGTGGAAGAAGGGTCGTGATCTCCTCCCAGCTCACCTGACGGTCGATAAGAGAGGCCAGGATTCCGGCGACCGAGAACGCAGTCACCCCCAACCGCTTGAACACTTCCTCGTTTTCCGGGTCGTTGACCAGCGCCATGCAGCGCGGCACCTGGAAATGGAGTGAGGCGGTCTGGCAGATTACCAGATTGTCATGGTCCTGCGGGGTCATGGCGAGGACAGCATCCATCCCGAATGCTCCTGCATCCTCCAGCACCTGCGGATAGCTGGCGTCGCCGTGCACCACCGTGGCTTTCAGCTCACGGGCCAGTTGCGTGCATTCCTCACGGTCCGGATCGACCAGCGTGACATGGTAGCCTTTGGAGATGAAATTGAGAGCCAGGAAATAGATGCTCTTACCCGACCCGGCCAAAAGTACATTATTCAGTCCCGGCATCGCCTCAACCCTCCCTCAGGTCCAACCAGGCCATGAAATGCTCCGCTGCCACCCTTACCGGACAGACTATCTCGATATCCAGATCGGCGTACATTTCCCCACGTTGGGGATCATGCAGCCGGGCCATGACACGCGAGACGTTGAACAGGCTCTTCGCCACCTGGACAACCATCAGGTTCACATTATCGTTCCGCGTCGCCGCGACCACAATATCGGCCTTGTCCATCTTGGCCTGACGGAGCACCGAGATCCGGGTGGCATCTCCCTGGAGCCTGAACCCGGTGAAATCCGGGGAGAGCTTCTCGAACGCGGACATATCCCGGTCGACTGCCACCACACTGTGGCCCTGGAGACTCAGATGATCGGCCAGAATCGCGCCCAGCCGTCCACACCCCACGACTATTATGTATTTATTATTGCTCAACTGTTCTCCTTGCCGTCAGTCTTGTCCTGGCCGGTCTGCTCTTCCGGTAGTACCGGTTTCTCTCCCAGGTCGATCTTGCCGCGGCCAGTGAACGAGCATGTCCGGTCAAGGTTGGCCTGGGCGGGGCCGTAGGATGGATCTATATCCAGGGCCGAGCGGTAGAATTTCTGCGCTTCCATGAAGCTGCCTCGCAACTCGTTAAGCACGCCGAGAAGGTTGTAGGACTCCGGGCGCTGCGGGTTGTCGTACAGCGCGCTGCGGGCTGCATCCAGGGCCTCGTTCCGTTTCCCGGCATGAATCAGTTGGGTGGCTTTTGCTATAAGGCTGTCATAATCGAGAACCTCGCCTTTCCCGGCCCGGAGCCGGATCGCCCGTGATACGGCCTGGCGGATTTCCTCCGGGGAGAATGGTTTCTGGATGAAATCCACCGCTCCCAATTTCATCGCCTCCACCGCCATATCGATGGTGCCGTGCGCGGTGAGGATCAGGATGTTCGGAGCGTCGGAGACATTTCCCAGCCGGCGCATCACCTCCAGCCCATCGATCCCCGGCATTTTCAGGTCCAGCAGTAGAAGTGCAAAGCGCTGGTCCTCCATCTGCCGAAGGGCGTCCTCACCGTTTACCGCCCCTTTTATCTCATAACCCTCGTTTTCGAGGGCCGCCGCCACTGTCAGGCGGATGTTCTTTTCATCGTCACAGATCAATATCCAGTCAGACATTTCCGGCTCCTTGTTTTCAACTGCCCGTAGGCAGGGTGAAACTGAACGTGCACCCCTTACCCGGCATGGAATCGACCCAGATTGTCCCCTTGTGGGCCCTGACTATCTCCTTGCAGATTGCAAGGCCCAGCCCCGACCCGCCGGACTCGTTTCCCTCCCGCACCCGGACAAACTTGTCGAACACGCGGCTCTGATACTCGATCGGAATACCGGAGCCATCATCCGATACCGATACCTGTACCTGGTTCCCGGCCCTCTCGGCGGAGAGTATCACGTGGCCGCCTTTCTCAACGTAGCGCAGTGAATTGCCGATCACATTTGTCAGCACCCAGGTGATCTTGTTGGGATCGGCGTGGACCTCGGGTATATCCTCCGGCAGGCTGACACTGAGTTCGACCTTTTTCTCCCGGGCCTGGGCATCGAACACCGTGGCCACTTTTTCGAACAGGGTCCCGAGGGGACAGTTGACCATATCCATATCGATTTTTCCGGTCTCGATCCGGGACAGGTCGAGCAGTTCGTTTACCAGCGCTTTGAGCCGGCCGACCTCCTCACGCGCCGTTGAAAGAAGAAGCTGTTCCCGGCTGTTGAGCTTCTGGACCGTCCGCTCCAGGAGAAGGTCCACGCTCATGCCGATGCTGGTCAGGGGGGTCTTGAGCTCGTGCGAGGCGGCCATGACAAACTCGCTCTTGAGACGTTCCAGCTCTTTCAGGCGGGTTATGTCCCTGAGCAGGATCACAACCCCCAGGTAATCTCCGCTCCCGGTCTCGATGGGGCTCAGGGTGTAGGAGAAAAAGAACGTCTGCTCGCTTGTGCCGATCGGGACGACATTGCTCCCATCACCCCTGGCCGGTGTGGTCTCCGGGACAAAACAGCTCCGCAGGGCCTGATGGAACTTCTCGTCCTTTATCAACCCGCTGACAGGGCGGCCGATCACGGTTTCACCCTCCAAACCCAATATCCGGCGGGCTGACTGGTTGAGGTCGGTGATCCGCAGCCCTGTATCCAGCACTATTATACCATCCCTGATACTGGCCAGCATCGCATCGCTCTTGCCCTTTTCTGAGACTATCTTCTCGATGTTCAGGCTGTTGTAGTGCTCCAGCTTTTCAGCCATGACATTGAACTCCGAGGCCAGCTTTCCCAGTTCATCATCCCTGTCCGCAGTCAGCCGGGTGGCGTAGTTTCCAGAGGCTATCGATTGGGTCGCTCCGACCATACTATGAAGCGGTCTGACCAGCCTGGCTGAAAGTGTCAGGCTGAACAACAGGCCCAAAAGAATGGCCAGAAACCCCACTGCGAGGGTGGAAATCACGGCTTTGAGCGCCAACCGCTCTGCGTTGTCGCTGGCAGAGGACATGGCGGCCTGGTTCAAGTCACGCAATGCGATAATGTCCCGGCTGACTTGATCTGTCAGCGGTGTCAGGCTGTCCGTATAGAAAGAGCCGCTTTCCGCCGGATCGGCGCGCATCAGTTTCTGCAGGTCGAGCAGGCGCAACTGGTATTGACGGAAATCCTGATCAATCCGCGCAACAAGCTCCGCCTCACCCGGAATGGTTATGTTGTCCTGGGCCCGGGTGAGCCAGCGGGTGAATTCTTCCTTGTTGTCGATCAATTCCGCTGCGGACATTTTCCGGAACCCACCCAGGCTGGCAAGCAGCTCATGGTCCTGGTTTTCGAGACTGGCCAGCATGTTCGCGGCGGCCTGGATACTTCGGTAGTTCTCGTGCAGGATCGCCTTGCTGGCCTGACCGAGAGAGACCAGGTTGTACACGGCCCAGCCGATAAGGAATCCCATCAGCAGGAGGGTCAGGCCGTAACCGGCCAGTATTTTAGTCCTGAGTTTCATTGCCCGGGCCTGCCTTTCGCGAACTGTTTGGGAGACAAATGTCCGCTTTGCACCCGGAATGAGCCGCTCCGCCCGAACCGGGAGAGGATTCGTGTCTCAGGAAAAACTCGCATCTTGCATGCTCTTTGATGCAGCACATATTGGCCAGCCTGTCACTGCCCAGGATCAGACGGTTCCCGTGTGCGCCGCAACTGGCGAGGCCGCCGCCTGGTTCGTACCCGATGAGCGGGCAGATTTGCGCCCGCAGGTCCTGCGTCTTCCGTGCGTCGGCTATTACCTTGGGAAGATCGAGGTCCGCGGTATCCGGCCTCCTGGATTTAACAGGAAGCGGGACTGCCCGGTCAATCCCTGTTCGATACAACTTGTCCAGCCCGGGACGGTCCTGACCGGCCAGGATGGCGATGACCTCCATCCCACGAGTCAGGGCGTTGTTTTTCAGCTCCCGGCAGAGATCAAAAAGGAGGCTGCGCCTTACCGGATCAGGAACGAGAAAATCTATTATGATTTTATCATAAGGCTTATTCATCGCCGAACTCAAGCATAACAAGGGCTCTGGTGTCAATTCCAGGTCGACGGTGCCCTCGCAGTTGAGCAGAGTCGGCCGTTCGGTGCAGAATAATATCCTGCTCTTCGACCGGGCTTCACTATGCGTTCCCCTTGCCTGCATCTTTCATCTCCAATGCCGGATGAAATGTATTCTCCATTTTCCGGCATTTGAAAAAAGCAAAAAAGATGCCCGGTTCGTAATTTGTTCAAATTTGCGCTGTTAAGGAAGTGGATATCTGGAGAAGAAGAAATTGTTACGGAGTCTCAGTGCAACTTGCAGGACTTTTACATTGCAGGATGCAATGATACCTCAGTCCAGCCCGAGACGCTTGCGCTTGCGCCACAGGGTCGTGGGGTCGATCCCCAGAGTCCGGGCCGCCTCATCGAGCGAGGAGGCAGAGGTAAGCACCTTCCGGATATGTTCACGCTCAAGCTCGGCCAGAGTAAGACAGGGCTCGGAGGATTTATCGGTGAAGGAGTAATCCGATACGTGTTTTGGCAGGGCCTTGAGCGTGATCCGGCTGGTGGAGGACAGAATCGTGCAGCGCTCCACCAGGTTCATAAGCTCCCTGACATTACCGGGCCAGGTGTATTTTTGGAGGGCACGCATGGCCTCATTGTCGAAACCCTCAGCCGGCTTGTTATGGATTGCGGCGAAGCGCTTCAGGTGCTGGTCGGCGATCAGCTCGATATCCTCGGGGCGCTCACGCAGCGGAGGGATCGACAATTCCACCACGTTGAGACGGTAGTACAGGTCGGACCTGAACGAACCATCCTCGATCATTTCCTCCAGTTCCCGGTTGGTGGCCGCGATGACACGCACGTCCACCTGGCGCGTCTTGACCTCTCCAACTCTTTCAAACTCCCTGTGCTGAAGGAAATGAAGCAGTTTGGCCTGGACCTGTGGGGCCATTTCCGCGATCTCGTCCAGAAAAACCGTCCCCCCGTCGGCCACTTCAAGCTTGCCCGGCTTATCCTTTATAGCCCCGGTGAACGCCCCCCTGACATGCCCGAACAGGTCGCTTTCGAGCAGGTTTTCCTGGAGGGCGGCACAGTTGACTGTGACAAACGGTTCCTCCCGCCGCTGGCTCCAGCGGTGGATCAGCGAGGCCAGAACGCCCTTGCCGGAACCGCTCTCACCCCTGAGCAGAACGCCGGCGTCAGTTTCGGCCACCTTTCGGGCGACATTCAGCATCTTGCGCATGGCCCGGTTGCCGGTAACCAGCTCACCCTCACGCACGATTCCCCGCAGACTGTCGACCTCATCCTCCAGGGCGGCGAATCTCTCGATCATCTGCAGGACGTGGGTTATCTGATCGGCCCCGAAAGGCTTCGGCACGTAGTCAAAGGCGCCGTTTTTGATTGCCTGGACGGCGGTGTCGATTGCGGCATGGGCGGTGATCACCACCACAAAGGAGCGGTGGCCGATCCGCCTGATTTCTCCCAGTATTTCCAGCCCATCCCGGTCCGGCAGGTGAAGGTCGAGCAGGACAATATCGGGTCTTGATTCCTCGTACAGGAGCAGGCCGGACTTGCCATTCGTGGCGGTCAGCGTTTCGTAACCCAAGTCCTGAAGGTGTATCTCAAGGGTGGTGAGTATGCTCCGGTCATCGTCTATGATGAGGGCTTTTTTCACAGCTCGCCGCACAGTTGTTTCTCCTTGGTATCCTTCTGACGGAGTAACATCACATTAAAGAAAATACTGTGTGTCGGCTGATCAGACAACGGTGCTATTGGACCATATGGACCTGTACGATGAGAAATCATCAGGACCCAGCCGTCCGCTGGAGTGTGTGATCCCACCGGTGGCGCCGCACAACCAGCTCACCGAGGGTGACCAGTGGAGTGAACCCCAAGGACTGGACAAGGGGTTCGGAGAGTATGTACAGGGCCTGGGGAATGATATTCTCCCAGGCCCTTTTTATTTTAACGAAGCTCCACTCTCCGGGCGTTGTCCGCAAATCAGAGAGTAATTATGGTTTATCAGCGAAACGCACAACCAGAGCCAGCCGGCTCACTTGACCTGTTCCGTGGAAAATTTCAAGAACGTAAAAGTTTCCGGGATGTGCGAATTCATATAGCCGTGCTTGTTCCAGGTCCATCCGGCGCACTGCTCAAGCCTGGCCCCGTCACGGCCGCAGTGCTGGAACCGGGAGCAGTCGATCCGCCACACCTCGCCCTCCACGGGCGGCAGCGCGCGGCCATCCGCCAGGGGCGCCAGTTCAGCCCAGGGGAAGGCCAACTCCACGCTCCAGCCCCGGTCCTCGATATCGTCCCGGTTGATTACCCCCTCGACATGCACCGCGTGTTTCAGCCCGGTGATATCGAAATCGAAAAAGCCGGTCCGCTCGCCACGCGGATGGGTCATGGGCATGAACTGGGAAAGCTTTGCGGTTTTCCGCAGCGTGGGTGACCATTCGCCCGACGGGTAGGCCGATCCGGGCTGGCCCAGGACATCATCACAGATCCAGAAGACCTCGTAGATAGTGTTCAGCGCGTTGATTTCCAACTCGTAGTAGGCGTCGCGGCCGGCGATAAAGACTTCGACATCGTTATCTTCCCAGATATGGGAATCCTGCTCGGTGAGCCTGGCGCGCACATGGGTCTCCTCGATCCGGAACCCGATATACAGGTAACAGTCGTCCCACAGCAGCTTAACCCGGGAATCGAAAAAGGCCGGTTCGCCGGAGATAATGTCGACAAACGGCGTAGACCACGGGGCCGCCTGCCAGCACGGTTCATCCAGCCTGCCGTCGACTGTGATCTCGCCGCCAGTACGGTAGCAGGTGTACTCAGCGAGCTTCTGACGGCTGATCTTTTCGAGATCGATCACTGTTTGGGCCTCAGCCCGGCTTGATGGTAAAACAGAGAGCAGGAATACGGTCAACAGATTGGCGGCTGTTATTCGACACACCATATACGCTCCTGGGCACACTCTGGCCCTGATGTCTTTGGATGAAATTCCCCGATATGCCAGTTTGGATGAACAAACTATTTTTGATATAGTGGTATATCATCAGTCTGAACCGGCATTCGACCGGCCTCAAAAGTATACCACTGATTATGCGAGAACTCAAAGGTGGAAAAAGTCCTTGGCTTGAGGCTTACATGGCCTCTGAATCCGATGGAGACAAATGGGTGATCAGACTAAAGGGCCGCTGTAAGGGATGTTTTCAGGTGGAATGGCTTTTAAGATACACTTTGGATGCCGCTGCCGTTTGAATCCTTTGATAAACTATGACGACAGCGCCTAAAAATGTTTGAAGCTGCTCCACTTTGTTTTAAGAAAGATTCGGGCTGGCTGAAAGAACGTGCCCGGCTGTCCGCCACGTAAAACAAGTTGCATTTCGGATGGGCGTTTCTTAATCTTGGTCTTCAAACCTGTGACACGCTAAAAAGACATTCAATCTGAGGCGATGGGGCTGAACCATGTTGAAGCGCACGCTTAAAATGCTTGCAGCAAGTCTTTTTGGGGCTTTGTTGTGTTCAGCATCGTTCAGTCCAGCCTTTTGTCAGTCTGGCCGGGGAAGCGTCGCGGCACATAAGGTTCAGCATGAACGGATGAAGCCGGAACCCGCGGGCTGGTACGCCGGAGACATGCACGTGCACCGCAGTTGCGGCGGCGACCCTATCCCCGACAGCACCCTCCTCCGGAAAATGGAGGAAAACGATCTGGCCGTGATCTCAATGCTGGCGGATATGGGCAACGGCGAGGTGAAGGACGCGGCCGTGGACTTGCCGAAAGTAAATGGTCAGGACGCACCGGAATCCCGGCCGGGACGGATAATTCACTGGGACGCGGAATGGCACTGGGATGCCACCTACGGCAATTTCGAGCACCAGGCGCTGGGCGGGCATCTTGTCCTGCTGGGGCTCCGGGAGAGCCATCAGATCTGGGATGAATCCCCGTATAAAGTTGCGGAATGGGCAAAAGCGCAGAACGCTGTCTGCGGGTTTGCCCACATGTGGTATCTGGATGACACCATTCAGAAAGAATTGAACTGCTGCATACCGATTGACTACCCGGTGGAGACCGCTCTCGGGGCGATCGATTTCCTGTCCGATGATGTCCGGGGCAGCGACTCGGCTGTCCACGCCTATTACAAGGTGTTGAATTGCGGGTTCCGGCCCGGCTTTGCCGCCGGCACGGATTATCCCTGCAACGACAGCGAGCCGTTCGGCACTCTTCTGACCTACGTGCGCATAAAGGACCAGCCTCTGACCTACCGCAAATGGATCGAGGGGATAGCCGCCGGCCGCAGCGTGGTCTCGCGCGACGGGCACAAGGAATTCCTGGAACTGACTGTGAATGACAGGTTCATGCCGGGCGATGAAATAAAGCTGCATGGAAAGGGGACAGTGGAGATCGAGATTAAATGGTCCGCCGCGGAGCCGCTGGCCGGACGGGTGGAACTGGTCTGCAACGGGGAAGTGGTGGCCAGCCGGGAGGGGACCGCCGGGGCCGGAGAACCGCTGATTTTCAAAACCTCCAGGGAATTTATCAGGAGTGGCTGGCTCTGCGCCCGTCGTATGGACCAGAAAGGCTACCGGGTGCACACCGCCGCCGTGTTCGTGACAGTCGATGACGCACCGGTGCGGGCCAGCGCCGAGGATGCGCTGTTTTTTGTCGGCTGGATTGACAATATCCAGGATAGAATCAAGCCGGGCGGAGAGTGGAACCGCTACTTCACTCACGACCTGGATGTGGTACAGGCACGCTACGAGCGGGCGAAGCAGGTATATCTGAACATTGCCGGGGAGGCCCGGCAGGTCGCAAAAGAGACGGCGAAATAGAGATTGTCCTGGCAATTATCCCGATCTCTTCAGGCTTTAAACATACGGTTTCCAATCTGCGTAGGCCCTCGCGACAGCGATACAAACATAACCCTGGCGAAAGAGAGCTATCCTTGGACATCACGAAGCGCGATTTCATCCGGGGCGCGGGCCTGCTCGGCCTGGCCCAGTTGACCGGGGCCGCACCGTCCCCGGCGATGCCTTTCGAAAACGCGGGCGCGCAGAACTCCTCCGTGTTCAATGTTCGTGATTTCGGGGCCAAGGGGGATGGGGCGACGTCCGACTCCGAGGCGATCCAGAAAGCCCTGGACGCGGCCGGGGCGGTCAGCGGCACGGTCTATTTCCCGGCCGGACGCTACCTTTGCCACGACCTGACCGTGCACGAGCACACCACGGTCATGGCGGAGCCCCAATGGGGCTATCGCGACCCCGCCGGCGCGATGCTGGTGCTGGACAGCGATGAGGCGGATTGTGTGCTCAACATCACCGGCGCTTTCGGGGTCCATCTCCGGGGGCTGTTCCTTCAGGGACGGCAGAAAGCCGAGAAGCCGATCCACGGCGTATTCCTCAACAACGCCAGGGATTACAGCGAAAAAGAGGACTCAATCGTCATCGACGACTGCAAGATAACGGGGTTCTCCGGCCACGGAGTATACCTGCTGCGTATCTGGCTGTTCATCATCCGGCACAGCATCCTGCAGAACAACAAGGGCTGCGGCGTTCAGATTAAGGGCTGGGATGGGTTCGTAACCGACAACCAGTTTTCGGGCAACGGCAGCCACGGTTTCGGATGTGACGAGGTGGGTGCGACAGTGATGTTCACCGCCAACCGGGTCGAATGGAACGGGGGCTACGGCCTGTATCTGCTGGGCGGCGACGCCTGGAACGTGACCGGCAACTGCTTCGACCGCAACTGGGGCGCCGGTATCTGTGCCCTGAAAATGCGCACCACCACCATCACCGGCAATGTGTTCCGGCGCTGCGGCAAGGACAGCAAGCTGCTGGCCGAGGGTGAGCGCTCCTGCCATGTCCGCCTGGAGGAGTGCAGCGGGCTGACTTTCGTTTCAAATACCTGCGCCGCCGGGCGGGATGACGGCGGCCAGGGACTGTATACACCGCAAGTGGGGCTTATCCTGCGCAAGCTGAGCCACTCGGTGATAGCCAACAACACGCTGTATCAGGGGTACATGAACCAGATGACGGTTGATCTTGGGGAGCACGGTGAGGGCTATATATTCGAGAACAATGTGGGCTGCGCCAGGAGTTGAGCCGCTCCGGCGCTCACGTTCAGGCATTCGGCTGTCTGTCCAGGATACTGCGGATTACGCGGGCCATTTTATCCCATAGGTAGGGCTTCAGTATCATCTCCCGGATGCCATACTGGCTTACAACCTGCGGAGTGATCTGCTCGCTGTAGCCGGTGCAGATTATTACCGGCAGCTCCGGCCGTATCGAAAGCATCTTAAGGGCCAGTTCCAGTCCGGTCATTCCGGGCATGGTCTGATCTGTTATAACCATATCGTAGGCTTCGGGCCCTGCCTGGAAAGTAGCCAGCGCCTCCGACCCGCTCCGCCGGGAGGTGACCTTGTAGCCCAGACGGTTCAGGGCCATCCGTCCTACGGTCAGAAGGCCTTCCTCGTCATCCACGAGCAGGATGCTTTCTTTGCCCCGCGGGATATTGCCCGACACTTCTGTCTCTTCCTGATCGGTATCCTGGTCCAGACGTGGCAGGTAGACTGTGAACCGGCTGCCCTTGCCTGGCTCGCTTTCCACCTCGATCGCCCCCCCGTGTCCCCGGACAATGCCGTGCACCACGGCCAGCCCCATCCCGGTGCCTTGGCCCTTGGGTTTGGTGGTGAAGAACGGATCGAAAATCCGGTCCCTGATCTCGGGGGCGATGCCCTGGCCGGTGTCGCCTACCATGAGCTTGATATATTGGCCCCCAGCCAGTTGCAGGGCAGCGGCGGCGGCGCTGCCCAACTCGGTGTCCCTCAGCTCGACAGTCAAGCGGCCGCCCCGTTCGCGCAAGGCGTAGGCCGCATTGGTGGCCAGGTTCATGATCACCTGGTGCATCTGGGTCGAGTCGGCCATGACTGATCCCGAGTCGTCGTCGATCTCCTGATGAATTTCCACTGTCGTGGGGATCGAGGCCCGCAGCATCTTGAGCGCCTCTTTGACTACCAGGCTCAGTTTCAGCGGCCGACGCTCCTGCTCGGAACGGCGGCTGAAAGCCAGGATCTGCTCGATCAGGCTTTTGGCCCGCTCGGAGGCCTTGCCCACCTGGTGAAGGCTTTCGGTGGCGCTTGGCGGATCGGTCATCACATCCAGTTCGGCCATTTCCGTATAGCCGCTGATAATGCCCAGTATGTTGTTGAAATCGTGGGCTATCCCTCCAGCCAGCACGCCCAGGCTTTCCAGCTTCTGGGCCTGAAGGAGCTGGCGCTCCAGGCTTTTCCTTTCCTCCTCCAGCCTTCTGTTCTCGGTTATGTTCATGATTGTCCCGGAAAGGCGCAGCGGATTTCCGGCGGCATCCCGCTCCACCACCCGTCCCCGCGACAACACCCAGATGTAATCCCCGGCTTTTGTCTGTATACGGCATTCGTACTCGATAAGCGGTACCCGGCCGGCAATGTGGTCCTCCAGAAGCCGTTCGATTACGGGTTTGTCCTCCGGATGTACGATTTCTTTCCAGAGGGACGGTTTCTGCGCCTCCTCGAACGTATATCCCAGGAGGTCGGCCCAACCCGGGCTGCGTGTTACCTTGCCGGTTTTCATGTCCCAGTCCCACCAGCCCATGCCGGCCCCGGACAGGACAAAGCTCAGACGTTCCTCGCTCTCGCGCAGTTTGTTCAGGGCATTGATCCGCTCTGTGATTACCTCCGTGTAAAGGACAATCCCGCCGATGGAGCCGTCCTCCTCGTACCAGGGGCGGCACTCCCAGCGTGTCCAGACCACCGACCCGTCATCGCGGTAATATGCGTCCTCATCCGCTCCCGACACCACTCCGGCCATTCCTTTGCGGTGCACCTCTTTGATTTTGTCAGGCAGGTCGGGAAACATATCGTAATGGCACTTGCCTATGACATCCTTCTCATTCACCTTGTAGTCGTTCAGGAAACGCTCGCTTACGAAAATGTAGCGCATGTCGCGGTCCAGCACCGCTATCGCACTCTGGGCATGCGCGATGATATACTGCATGAGAGCGTGGGAGTGGACGAGCCGGTTTTCCGCGCGCATGCGCTCGAGCTCGGCGGCGGCCCGGGCCGAGAGCATGCTCATTATCGGTTCGGCCCACTGGGGAAGGTGCAGCTTTTCGTGCGACATGACACAGATCACGCCCAGCGTCTCTCCGGCTCCGTTGCGCATCGGGATTCCTGCGTAGCCATCGATATTGAACTCCGCGACATCCTTCGCCTCCGGGAACAGGTTCCTCAGGCTATCGGCATAATGGCAGAAACCTTTCTGGGAAGCATTCTCGCACGGCGTCCCTGACAACGTGTACTCGAAATGCTCCACCGGCAGACCATCTGCCTCCATGGCCAGGCTTCTCTGGATACCGTCTGTCCCCGTCTCGCTGATCATGGCGATATCGGTCATGAGCCAGCGGTTCAACCAGCGGACCATCTGCTCGAAAAACTCCGTGCCCGTGGGCCCGCTCGTGTCGAGCACCAGGGACAGGAGCGCGTTTTCGGCCCGTTTGCTTTCGGTGATGTCTTTCAGGATGCAATGCGTCTGCTTGAACGCTCCATCCGGCGTGTGGGCCAGCCGGCCCTCGAAAGCGATGTAGCGCCTCAGGCCGCGCTTGCACAGCATTTCGTATTCAGCCTGGGTCCGGCCGGCGCTCAGAAAACGCTTGAACTGCTCGCGGAAGACATCGACATACTCGGCGGCCAGTAAATCACCGAACCACTTGCCGATGACATCCTCCCGCCTGTAGCCGAACATTTCGAGCCAGGCCTCGTTCACCTCGATGATTCTCCCCTGCGCATCCAGCGACTGGTAACCCAGGGGGGCGTGCTCGAAAAGGTCGTGAAAGCGCTCCTCGCTCTCCCCCCGGGCCTCTT
>CAYLSM010000063.1:0-20402 GCA_964386505.1 uncultured Gemmatimonadales bacterium | reverse complement strand
CCGGAGAGCTTCGAGATTCGCGACGACCAGCATTTCCGCATGCGCTTCTATCCCGGACAGAGCCTCCAGCGGCTCCTTGGCTGTGACATCCCCGGCGACCGTCACTGGGAGGACTGCGGATGGACACGCACTGAGGGGGCGGGACGGGTGATCTACCTCAGCCCCGGCGACCCGGTGGAGCAAAGCCCCTTCACGAAAAACGAACCTCTGGCCCGGCTGATTGTCAACGCGGTAAACTGGGCGGGACGAAACCTGTAGCGGACTGAAAGGGCGGCACGATGATCTGCCCGAGTTGCAAGACCGAAAACCCCAACAGCAACTGGTACTGCCTGGCCTGCGGCGAGAACCTGCGCCCGACGAGCCATACCGCGGTGCCGGCCACCGGCTCCTCGACAGCCGGCGCCAGCGCCGGGGGCACCCGTGTGCCGCGCGGGCGCAAGCCCAGGGCTGCCGCGGAAAAAACCGACAGCGGGGAACTCTTCGCCGGGCGCTACGCCGACCTGGAGCGGATCGGCGACGGGGCCATGGCCACGGTGTACAAGGCCCGCGACAGCGTGCTCGATCAGACAGTTGCGCTCAAGGTGCTCCACCCGGCCCTGGCCTCCAACCCGGACTACCTGACGCGCTTCCACCGTGAGATCGCCCTGGCCCGGACCATCACCCATCCCAATGTCTACCGCATATTCGACCTGGGACAGTCGGACCAGACCCAGTTCATCAGCATGGAGTATATCGAGGGCCGCGAGCTTAAAAAGGAGATCCAGGCCGGGACAATCGACCTGGAGAGCGGGCTGTCAATCGTTCGCCAGATAGCCGCGGCCCTGGCCGAGGCCCACACCCTGGGAGTGGTGCACCGCGACCTCAAGCCGCAGAATATCATGCTCGAAACGCGCACCGGGCGCTGTGTGGTCATGGATTTCGGTATCGCCACTGGCGAAAACCTGAGCGCCCTGACTGTCTCGGGCACGTTCCTGGGCACTCCTGAGTATATCTCGCCCGAGCAGGCCCAGGGCCTCAAGCTGGACCTGCGCACAGATATCTACTCGCTGGGCGTGATCATGTACGAGCTGTTCACCGGTCGGCTGCCGTTCGGCCCGGGCAAGCCCCTTACCGTAGCCCTGGCTCATGTCAAGGAAACGCCCGAGCCACCACGGAAAGTGGCTCCGCAGCTTGGCGCCGCGCTGGAGAAAGTTATCCTCAAGGCCATGCACCGCGAGCCGACCGGGCGCTACCAGAGCGCCGCCGAGCTGATCGCCGCCCTCGACCGCCTGCTGCAGGACCAGGGCGCACCGGAAAAGGCCGACAATAAACCGGCCCAGGCAGTTGCGGCCCCGCAGCCCACAGCCACCTCGCTTCAGAACCCCTATCTCAACCGCAAGATGCTGCGCGACAGCCGTAGCTTCTTCGGCCGGCGGCGCGAGATTTCGACCATCTACGGGCGGATCGGGGCCTCCCGGCCACAGTCGGTGTCCATCGTAGGCGAGCGGCGGATCGGCAAGAGCAGCCTCATGTACTATATCAACGATCCGGACAACCGACGTGCCTGGCTACGCGACCATGAGCGCTACACGTTCATTTTCATGGACTTCCAGGAAAAACGCAGCGTGCCGCTGTCCGGATTCTTCGCCTCGCTTTTCGAGGCCCTCTCCCAGGAAACCGGCACACCCCTGGATGAGCTGCCCGAGCCGGGGTACAATGGATTCAAAAAAGTCTGCGAGGATTTCGACCGTCGCAACCGCAAGTTGATCCTTCTGTTCGACGAGTTCGAGTCCATTACCAAGAACAAGAACTTCGACCCGGAGTTTTTCTCGTTCCTGCGCTCGGCGGCCAACAACTACAACGTGGCCTATATCACCAGTTCAGTGAAAAACTTGCAGGAGCTCTGCTACAACCGCGAGATCAGCGATTCACCGTTCTTCAATATCTTCTCCAACCTGAACCTGTCGGCATTCAGTGAGGAGGAGGCCCTGGAGTTCGTCTCCCAGCCCAGCCGTCAGGCCGGACACCCGCTGGAGGAGCATTTCGAGACAGTAGTCGACCTGGCGGGCTATTTCCCGTTCTACATGGCCATCGCCTGCTCGGTGCTGTTCGAGTTCGATTTCAGCCTGGCCGTGTCCTCCAAGACAGTGTTCGAGAACGTGGAGGACCTGTTCCTGGAGGAGGCGGGCATGCATTTCCAGTTCATCCTGCGCTCGCTGGGGCCGGATGAGATCGAAACCTGCCGCAAGATAATCTCCGGGGAGAACCTGGGCGACCTGGACCGCTACAGCGCCCGCAACCTCTTTAAGCGCGGCTACCTGCTCGAAAGCGGCGATCCGCCCGAGCTTCGCCTGTTCTCCCGCGTGCTGGAGAGGATGATCCGGGAATCGCTTCTTCGCCGGAACCAGGGCTGATTTAACCCCATCCCCTGCGATTGGCGGATGGCCCCTGCCCCAGCCGGACCGGGCACCACGCTGGATTTTTTTGTTGTCCGGCCGGTGCGCATTATATTATTATTTTAAGGATATTCTGCATTTAGCGCCCTTCAGTCAGAGGACCGGGCCGATGGCCGATCTGTGGCAGAACATAAATTTCAGCTTCACCTCCCTGATCGACATCCTGCTGGTCGCGATCTTCGTCTACTATATCCTCTACCCGCTCAAGGGCACGCGCAGCGCGCGCATCGCCTCGGGGATCGTATTCCTGATCCTGCTGTATTTCGTTTCCGACCGTTTCCAGCTCCAGACCATGAGCTGGTTGCTGCAGAACTTCTTCGGCTACATCATGATCGCGGTGATAGTGATCTTCCAGGCCGACATCCGCAAGGCGCTGGCCACTTTCGGCCGCAACCCGTTCCTGGATTTCCTGCGCATCCACGAAAAACCGGCCGGCTATCTGGGAGAGCTCCAGAAAGGCGTGGCCCTGCTGGCCAAGAGCAACACCGGCGCGCTGGTCGTGATCGAGCGCGACATCGAGCTGCGCAACCTGATCGAAAGCGGGGTGCGTCTCAACGCCGACATCCGCAGCGAGCTTCTTGTCAGCGTGTTCAACACCCGCAGCCCGATCCACGACGGAGCGGTGATCATCTCGGCCGGGCGGGTGGCCGCAGCGGCGGTGATCCTGCCGCTCAGCACGCGCGCCGACCTGGACAAGGAATACGGCACCCGTCACCGCGCCGCTCTCGGCCTGAGCGAGGAATGCGACGCCGTGGTGGTCGTGGTGAGCGAGGAGCGCGGCGCGGTCTCGATTGCAGTGGATGGGGACATTACCACACTGGATACGCCGCTCGAGCTTGAGCGCCGCCTGAGCACCTACCTTCAGGCCTGAGCACCGATAGGGGGATAGCAGTTGCGATTCAACATCTTCAAAGATTTCAAGCTGAAACTTATCTCTCTGGGCATAGCCACTTTCCTCTGGGCCATGGTCACGGGCAAGGAGTACCGTTTCGGCGATTTCACGATCCCGGTGGAGATCACCGGCCTGAGCGAGGACCTGATCATAACGCGGGTCAACGGGCTGGACGGGACCGAGATCAAAAACGTGACCGTGCGCGTGCGGGCTACCGAGACCATGATCCGCACGATCGACGAGAAATCGATGTACCTGCGGGTGGAATCCCCTCATATGACCATAGGCACGCACCCGGTGCAGCTCAGCGAGGACATGGTCACCGGCAAGCCCGCCGGGGCGCAGATCACCGACATCACCCCGCGCGTGATCGAGCTGAACGTGGAGCAGAATGTCACCCGCACGTTCGTGGTGGTGAACCCGGAGATACTGGGCAAGCCGGCCGAGGGCTACGAGGTGTTCCAGGTGGCCTGCGTGCCGCCGGCGGTGACTATCCGCGGCCCCAAGTCCGCGGTGGAAAAAACCGAAAAGATCAGCACCCCGCCGGTGTTGATCGACGACAGCGTGACCGGCCGCAACACGATCCGCCGCGAGTTCAACCTTGTCCCGCCGGACCCGTTGATCACAGTGATCCCGGAACGTGTCACCCTGAGGATCGAGATACGGGAGAAAGTGATCACCCGCACGTTCCAGGACCTGACTGTCGAGGCCCGCGGGGGTGAATACGAAACGCGCCTGAACCCGCACGCGCTTACCGTATTCGTCCAGGGCCCGCTGTCCCAGATGCAGGCGCTCAAACGCGGCAACCTGAGCGCTTTTGTCCAGCTCAACGGCACGGAGCAGCGCGGCAGGAACCTTCGCCTGGCCCCGCTGCTGGACATCGCGCCGCGTGACTCGTTCCCGGACGTGACCCTGGATCGGTTCTCCCAGGGCTATATCGACACCTACATCACCAGCCGGAAGATTAAACACTGATACCGCCCGCAGGCTCGAACCCTGGGTTGCCTCTATGTCCTCCGGCTGGCTGAAAGTAAGGGCCCTCGCCCCGGTGCTGCTGTACACGGCGCTTCTGCTGGTCACGGCCCGCTACCTTCCGCTCTGGACCAAGAAAGCCGCCGCCGCGTTGACCTGGGTGGTCTACGCCCGGGTGGTGACATACGTGGCCGGGGGTGCGGCCCTGGCCGGGGCCGTGGCCCTGGCCGTGCTCTGGGCCAGGATGAGCCGCGGGCGGCTGCTGTTTTTCGCGGCAACGGCTTTGTGGAGCGGCCTGGCCGCCTGGTTCATAATGCGGCTGGCCGGCAGTGTGAACGAGTATTTCCATTTCCCGGAGTACGCCACGCTGACTTTGCTCTGGTACGGAGCCTTGGCATCTCTGGCCTCAACCGGCGCGGCTGAAGTATCACGGAAAACAACCATACTGCGGACTTTGGCGCTGTCCGCCCTGACCGGGATCCTGGAGGAGACGAGCCAGCTTTTCATTCCATTACGGCGCTTCGATTTCCAGGATATTGCCCTCAATCTTATGGGTGTGGCGCTGGGGGCGCTGTTTCTCTGGGCCTGGTGCGCGCGCCGTCCGGGAAAGCATGGAATTGAAATTTCTCAAGCAGTGCCGTGAACCGCACCGCTATTTCAGCATCAACCGATCACGCGAGGATTGTCCATGTCCAGTCTGCAGTCTGTCTCCCCCCTGGCCCGGAAAACTGGCGCCGCTCTTCTGCCGCTGCTGGCGGCATTTCTGCTGATCCTGAACTCCACGGGAGTCCTGTTCGGTATGCAGCTCAATTTCAAGTCCCTCGACCTTCCGACATTCCGCACCGGTGAGACCGGCCCGCTCTATGGACGTGTGGTGATCGATCTGCCGGCCGAGGCAGCCCCGGTCACGGCCAAGGCCGAACTGGTGCTGGAGAACTCCAGCTCCGGACCCGGCGAGAGCCGGATCATCTATCCGGGAGTGAGCGGCTCGCTCGATTTCCCGATCCGCCTGGACAAACCCTACGACGAGAACAGCAGCCTGAACGGAATGCTCAAGGTGAGCGTTGGCGACAATATTGTCCTTACCCGGCCGGTGTTCGTGCTGGTGCGCGAGTACGGGACCTATTTCCGCACTTACCGCAGCAGCCTGGACGGGACAATCTATCCCTACGCCCTGTATTTGCCCAAGGGCATGAACGAGTCCGGGACCAAGTGGCCGCTGGTGGTCAGCCTGCACGGGGCCTGGTCCAACTACGCCAACAACCTGCGCCGCCTGTTCGGTATCGGCAACCGTCCCGGCGAGCCGGATGAGCAGGTTTTCTTCTCCATGCCGCTCTGGCCCCAGCTGCCGGATGTCCCCGGCATCGTGGTCTGCCCCTGGGGCCACGGCACCATGACCTATCACGGTCCCGGCGCGCTGGACGTGTCGGAGGTGATCGGGATTGTGCAGAAAGAGTACCCGGTCGACCCGGAACGCACCAGTCTGACCGGCCTGTCCATGGGCGGCAACGGCACCTGGGAGTTCGCCCTCCGTCACCCCGGCCTCTGGTCCAGCGCCTACCCGGTCTGCGCGGTGGCCGATTTCATCACCCGCTGGAAAAGGGATAAGCCCTTCATCCCGGATGAGGCCAGGAAAATCCCGTGCATCGCCCAGGCCATCGAGCGTGACCTGATCTCCAACTGGGCGCTCAACGCCAGAGGCCTTAAAATCCATATGTTCCACGGCAACGATGATCCCACCGTGCCAATCGCCCACAGCGAGCACATGGTCGCCGTCCTGGCCAAAGTCGGGGTTGAGGCCCCGCTCACCCGTTTCGACAACGTGGGCCATAACGCCTGGGACCCGACCTACAAGGACGGTAAAGTCCTGCGGGAACTGCTGGCCTCCAAGCGCGAGCGTCCGTTCCGTACGATCGATTTCACCACCTGCCGCTACGCCGACTCGCGCGACGGCTGGCTGACCGTGTCCGAATTCGCCACCTACGGCCCCTTCGCGGTGGTCAAGGCGGCCTGGGACCCGACCAAGGCCACGGTCACCCTGAACGAGGCGACCAACGTGGCCGCCCTGGAACTGGACACCCGCGAGCTTCTGGGCGCGCCCGGGCCGGTCAGTGTGACATTCAAAGGCAAGACTCTGCGTCTGACCCCGGATGACAAGGGCATCGCGAAGCTGTCGGTCAGCGGCAGCAAGATCGCCCCCGCCGCGAAAGCCGCCGCCGGACCGGTCAAGCGCAAGGACCTGGAAGGGCCGCTTTATGACGCTTTCTGCAACCGGGTGATCCTGGTCTTTGGCAGCGGTGACAAGGCCACCATGAAACAGGCGATCAACATGACTTTCTGGGGCGAGCTCGCCGACCTGCATTTCATGCTCAAGCCCGACACCGCTGTCACGGATGCGGACATCCACGACAGCCACCTGGTGCTGTTCGGGGATGAAAAAAGCAACAGCCTGATCGCCCGGATCAACGACAAGTTCCCGGTGCATTTCGAGGGCGACAAGGTGGTGGCCGGCAAGAAAAGTTTCACGCGCGCCGACGTGGCGTTCAAGTGTGTCGCCCCCAACCCGCTCAACCCCGAGCGTCTGGTGCTGCTCAACTACAACGATGAGTGGAAGTACGGAACCGGCTGGATGGGATTTGTCGAGTTCAAGCTCATGCCCGATTATTTTGTCTACCAGCGCGGCTCCGACCGGCCCTGGGGCACTCAGGTGCTGCTGGTGGGCAATTTCGATAAGAACTGGAAATGGTGAGCGCGGGCAGCCCGAGATAGCTGAAAGTCACTGCCGGGGCGCGATGCAGGTTGCGCCCCGGTTGCACGAGGAGACTGTAACGAGATGAGTGAGTTGAGCGACCTTCTGGCCACACTGGCCGGCGAACGCCCGGAGCGTCACCCGTTCTGCCCGATGGGCCACTGGAACGCGCGTGCCTGCCGCAAGCTTCTGCCGGCGGAGTGTTTCGACGGGAACCTCTACGCAACTCCGGAAGGGAGTTTCAGCCCGGAGCCTCGCACAGAACAGAGCCGGCAGACTGCGGTCAACTACGGACGGTTCATGCAGCTCAGCAGCCTGGGCACTGGCAAGGGTGGCTGCCTGCCGTTCGGGCACGGTGGACCGGGCGAGATCGTGGGCCATGTCGAGCGCCGCATCGATGACGACACGTTCCTTCTGCGCTACGAGGGCGGCAGCACGCGCCTTTTGCGCTACAACCCCTACGCCGTGCACTACAGCCACAGCATGCCGCTGGAGGGACCGGCTGATCTGGAGCGCCTGGAGCTGCCCGACCCGGACAACCCCGCGCGCTGGCAGGATATCGCCGCGGACAGCGCCGCGTTCGAGGCGGCCGGGATCATGCCTGCGGGCAAGATCATGGGCTTTTTCAGCGGCATCCACAACAGCTTCCTCGATTTCCAGAAGCTGATGCTGGCCTTCTTCGACGAGCCGGAATTCGTGCAGGCCCTCACCCGCCGCCTGGCCGAATGGAGCCTGCGCTGCGTGGAGCAGATGCTCGCGCGCGGGGTGCGCCTGATTGAGGTTTGCGACGATCTGGGCACTCCGGAGGGCCTTCTCATCTCGCCAGAGACTTTCGGGGACTGTTTCCTGCCCTGGTACCGCAACCTGTTCGATCTGTGCCATGCCCACGGTGCTTTCGTGCACATGCACAGCCACGGCAATATCGCGGCAGTACTGCCCATGCTGGTCGAGGCCGGGGTGGATATCCTGAACCCCTTCGACCCGCGCGAGAACCCGCACCTGGAGGAGCTGATCGAGCGCTTTGGCGACCGGGTAGTGTTCTGCGGCTTCTCCCGCAGTGATTACTATTTGTTGCCGGATGACGAGATTGAGGCGATGTTCGCCCGGATGGCGGCGCTGGGCCGCAAGTGCCGGCGGGGCTATGTGATCATGGAGCACGGCTTTCCGGAGGAATTGAGCCCGCAGAAATTCCGTTTCATCCTCGACCTGATCGAAAAATACCGACGTATCGACTGAAAATGAACCGCCCCCCGGACCAGAGCAGGTCCAGGGGGCGGCAACCCTCCATCGAGCATTCTTCCCGATTTAATCCAGCCGGAATTCCCAGTGGTTCTGCTCATCGTGGCGGGCCTGCACCTCGCGGACAACCACCCGGCCATCCGCCAGGTGCAGTTTCAGCCTGTAATTACCGAAAAATCCACGGAACGCCAGCCGTCCCTGGCTGTCGGTTTTAGCCTTAAGCGCGGTGTGCCACTCCTCGTGGATCAGCTTGCGCAGCCTTTCGTAGACCGGCTTTGGATTGTATTCGCTGTCCACCAATCCCCCGCCGGGCTGCCAGATATCACGGTCCGAAAGCCCCCACCAGTTGATCGAGACCACAGCCGGGTGTCCGAACGCCAGACGGTAGAACTGCTCGGCGAAATCGGCCTGGGCGGCCTCATCCCAGGTGCCGCTGCGCCAGCCGCCGGTGATCGGCTTGCCGCCGGACTGCGGGATGAACTCGGTCACATGCAGGGGCAGACCAAGTTCGGCCAAACGGTCGAACGTAGCTCGCACCCGCTGCGGCGGGTACCACTCCTCGCGCGGCTCGTGCGACTGGATGCCCAGCCCGCGGACCGGGGTACCGCGCGCCTGCAGCATCTTTACCAGGTCGTAGAAACGCTGACGGGTGCTGTCCTTGGCGATGGTGTAGAACTCGTTCAGGATCAGGTGCGCCTCCGGGTTGGCCTGAGCAGCCCAGCGGTAGGCCTTGTCCACGTAATCCACCACGCTGTCCAGGGGCTCCGGGAACCACTCGCGACGGTCCGGGTTGCCCCAGACACGCACATTCACCGGTTCGTTGACCACGTCCCATATCTTTATCCTGTCCCGGAACCCGCCCACGATATTCTGCACCCGGACCTGGAGGAACTGCTCGATCATCTGCGGCGAATACTGCGGCAACCAGTCGGGACGACCGTAATCACAGGACCAGACCAGCGGATGGCCCTTGGCCGTGATCCCGTTGGCGCGGCACCAGTCGAGGGTCTCGAGCATGTGCTCCCCCCGCGGCATACCCTGTTGCGGCTCATAGCCGCTCCAGTAGAACGGGAACACGGCGAAATTGAACAACTCGCGAAAACGCTGCTTGAACAGCTCGGGACGGTAGGGCTGGCCGGTCTCCGGCACCAGGTCGAAAATTATGCAGCCGAACAGGAACTCGTGCCCGGTCTGCTCCACCTCCACCCCGGTCCCGGCCAATGGATTGCTTTCTGCGTCGCTGAATATGACCTCGATATCGCCTTTGCGGTATCTATCCACATTGGCCGCGGCCTGGTCCAGAAGCGCCTTGTCCCCGGCTGAAAGCGCGTCCGGCGTTTTCGCCGCAGTCACTGCCGTGGCGGCCAGGGTCATCAGGAATATGGAAACCGACAACAGTCTCTTCAGGCTCATCGCTGCCTCCGATTATTGTTGTTTGTCACCTTACCATCCTACCAGAGACCAGTCCTCTTTTCAATCAATTTTCAACTGCCTGGTCCCGGCAGCCGAAAATATTTGTACAACCGTCTCACGCCAGCCGGACAGTTTTTTAAAAACACTTGAAAAAACTCTTGCATTTTTCCGGAAGGGTTGTTATACTTTTCACAGAGCTGTGAATCCTTTCACAACTCAAAAGAAACCATCCGAACTTGAGCCCCTCTTCCGGGCTTACAATAGATTCGTTCTCAAAGCGCGGCTCCGTTCCGGAGGCCCGCGCCGGTGGCGGACCTCAGCCGCATACCGGGATGATTCGCCCGCAGACAGCCCTCACAGGAGGAGCGCGCCAGACGCGGGAAAAGTTCAGGAGGGTCCAGCCCATGTCCGAATTCTTGAAGAAAGCCTGCTGGTGCTACCGCTACCACGCCGCCGGCAAAGTGAGCAGCCTTCTGTACTGCGTGCCCTGCGTGGCCTTCCTTTCGGCCATTGTCCTGGCGCAGGTCTACCTGTTCGTGGCGGTCGTGCTGAAATAGCCCTCTCTGCGGCCAGCCTTGTCTCAGCGTAACGCCGGAGTGCGAGTACAACGCCCTCCGGCGTTGCTGTATCCCCTTGATTTTTAACGGTGCTGCATTAGCTTTATCTCGTATGTCCGTTCAATTGCCACCAACTACCACTCCATCGGACAGGCGAGGCACACTTTTATGCGACGCGGAGATTTTTTCAGGCTGGCGGCGGCAAGCCTCACTGCGGCGGCGCAGCCGCTTCTGGGACAGGACAAGACCTTGGGCAAGAGTCACCTGGTGAGCCTGAGCTTCGATGACGGGTTCAAGAAATCGTTTGTCCACACGGCGGAGATATACGAGAAATTCGGGCTGAGCGCCTGTTTCAATGTCACCGCCGCCGGGCACCGTCCCGAGGTGGGGATCAAGGACGATTATATCCGTCAGGAGCAGATCGGAGATTTCGGGCTCTGGAACGAGCTGGCCGCCCGCGGGCACGAGATAATGCCCCACGGCTACCGTCACGCCCACCTGGACCGTCTGCCGTTCGAGGAGGCCACCGGCCTTATCAGCGACTGCCTGGCCGTGTTCGAGAACGAGCTAAAGGGCTTCCGGGCCGAGCGCGCGGTGTTCAATTTCCCGTACAACGACACCACGCCCGAGATTTCCGCCTGGCTTTCCAGCCGGGTGCTGGCCTGGCGCTGCCACGGTGAGGAGATCAACCCTCTGCCGCACAAGGGGATGAAAGTCATCGGCACGGGCGGGTTCGGGCCGGGCAACGCCGAGGCGGATCTGGACTCGCGGATCGAGGAGCTGCTGAAACGTCCCAACGGCTGGCTGGTCTACAACCTTCACGGGCTGGATGAGGAGGGCTGGGGGCCGATCCGGGCGAGTTATCTGGAGAAACTTCTGGCCCGGTTGGTGAAAATCGACAGCGTGCAGGTGGTGCCCACGGCCCGGGCGCTCTGGGAGGCTGGGGCGTGAGAGGACTTGAATCGTATATCCTGACGAATCTCAAGGCTGGCTTTATACGCGGGGTGAGGCTGGTATTTCTCCCCTCTTGAGAGGGGTGGCGGCGTCAGCCGCCGGGGTGTATAATCTCCAGGGCTTCAACCGAAGCCTGTTTGTTTCTCCAACGCCTGAAGCACTCCCTCCAGATTGTTTCTCACCTCTGCATCCAGAAACCGCACCACTGAAAACCCGAGCGCTTCGAGACGGCCCTGCCTTCGCCTGTCCTGGTCCAGCTTGGTGTCGTGGCTGATCCCGTCTATCTCGACAATCATTTTCAGTTCCGGGCAGAAAAAATCCACGATGTATTCATCGATTGGTTTCTGACGGTGAAAATCGAGGTCGTGGAATTGCTTATGTTTTTAATCTCTGCCAAAGCATTATCTCGGCGTGTGTGGCGTTTTTCCGGAGATCCCGGGCCAAAGATTTCAGCTTTGGATTGTATTTTATAATCATGCGTGCGTTCCCACGGCATTACACACCCCGCCCGCTATCGCGGGCACCCCTCTCAAGAGGGGAGTTTTCCGCCTCTGCCTTGGTGCTGTGGATCACACCAATAACAGTGCTCCGCCTGGTATGCCCAGCTCCCTACTGCCTGAGCTGCCCCTTGCCCACCACCACCCACTTGTAGGTGGTCAGCTCCTCCAGGCCCATCGGGCCGCGGGCGTGCAGCTTGTCCGTGCTGATCCCTATTTCGGCCCCCAGGCCATACTGCGCCCCGTCCGAGAAACGGGTCGAGGCGTTGACCATCACCGAGGAGGAGTCCACCCGCTGGATGAACTGGCGCGCGGTTTTGACGTTCTGGGTCACGATGGCGTCAGTGTGACGGGAGCCGTAGCGCTCGATGTGCTCCAGGGCCTGCTCCAGGCCGTCCACCACCCGCACCGAGAGAGTCAGGTCCAGGTATTCGGTCTTCCAATCCTGCTCCGTGGCCTTGCCCAGCGTGGGGTCTATCGCGCGGGCGCGCTCGCAGCCCAGCACCAGGACACCGGCCTCACGCAGCTTCGGTAACACCATTGGCAGAAACTTCCCGGCCACGGCTGAGTCCACGAGCAGGGTCTCCATGGCGTTGCAGACCCCAGGGCGCTGGACCTTGGCGTTCAGCACGATGTCCAGGGCCATGTCGAGGTTGGCCGCACGGTCCACGAACACGTGGCAGATGCCGTTGTAATGCTTGATCACCGGGATCGTGCTCTCGGCTGCCACCCGGCGGATCAGTTCCTCGCCGCCGCGCGGGATAATCAGGTCCACCAGGTCGTCCATCTTGAGCAGCGCTCCCACCGCGGCCCGGTCGGTGGTAGGCATAACTTGAATTGCCGCCCGGGGCAGGCCGGCGTCTTCCAGGGCCGCGCCGATAGAATCGGCCAGGGCCAGGTTGCTGTGGATCGACTCGCTGCCGCCGCGCAGGATCACGGCGTTGCCGGTCTTGAGGGTCAGGATACTGGCATCCACGGTCACATTGGGCCGCGACTCGTAGATTATCCCGATCACCCCGATCGGCACGCTGAGCTTGTATATCTTGAGTCCGTTGGGCCGCACCCGGCTGTCGAAAACCTTGCCCACCGGGTCCTTGAGCGCGATCACCTCGCGCACGCCCTGGATCATGGCCTCCATGCGCTTGTCAGTGAGGTTCAGACGGTCGAGCATGGCGGAGGTCAGGCCGGACTTTGCCCCGTGGTCCAGGTCTTTCCGGTTGGCCTCCTGGATCGCAGCCTTGTCTTTCTCCAGGGCCACGGCGATGGCCTCCAGGGCGCGGTCCTTGTCCGCGCTCGAGGTGCGGGCAAGCTGGATCGCCGCCGCCCGGGCTTTCTCGCAGATATCCCTTACCAGATGGTTGACATCCATCTTAATTCTCCATTTCAGATTGAATCTTTTGAGTTCTACGCCCCCCCGGAGAACCGTTCTCCAGGCTATCGAAACATAATCCCGCCGCGGCTGCGGCGCAAGTGAGCCTGCCTGCTGATGGCTCAGTTGCCGAACAGGCCGCTCTGTGGCTGGACCGCGCGGGACAGCTCACGCTCCAGGACCACCTTGCCGTTCTCCTCCAACTTGATTCTGCCCGACGGCGCGCCGCTCTCGGCGAACAGCACCTGCCAGCGTTGATTCCCGCTGACAAAGCGAACCCCGGAGTACCCCGGCTCCTGCAGCAGTTCCGAGGAAACCATTGTCTTCAAGGAGTCCCGGTCCCCCACCTGGATCAGATGCAGGAACAGGTCGCTCTCGCGGGGAGCGCCGGGGGTCACCTCCACCCGCCACTGGCCGAGCAGGGCCGTGGTGTCGGGGGCGCGCCAGGCCGCGGGCAGGGGCCAATTGCGGCCATCCGACCAGAACTGCCGTCCCGGCCCGCCGATCTTGCCCAGGGCGGCATCCGCGGGCAGAAGGGTGCGGCAGAACAGGCGGCCGTTCTCATGATCGGCGTGGAACGTATCGCCATGGATCACCGGCTCGGTGGCGGTGTGCAGGAGCCATGTTTTGGGGTACGACTTGTCGCGCGCTTCCACCCGGTCGAACACCACGAAAAAGTCCGGGGGCAGGAACACGAACTGCCGCAGGGCCAGGCCACACTTGCGCGCATCATAGGCCCCGGTGGCATCCCCGGCCACGTAGCTGAACCGCTCGCCGGTCTCGAACGCCACCACCGCCGAGCCGGTCTCGGCCTTGCACTGGCCCCCGTCGTTGGGGTAAGGAAGGACTGTCTCATCCGGGGCCGGTGAACCCCAGTAGCGCGGCATCTCCTCACCCGGCATGCGGATCAGGACACAGTTGTGCGCCACCGTGCGGCAGTAATAGTGCGTAAGGTGCTGGCCCGGCTCCGGGCGCGTGCCTGTGTCCAGGGCCAGGAACCCCTTGTGGTAGATGTTGAAATTGTTATGGTCGAAATGCTTGTGCTGCTCAAGACTGCCCCCGGCAGTGAACGTGGCGTAGGTGTCAGACTCGCCCGAGCCGCTGCGGAAAAACACCTGGCCCATGTGCTCGAACATGCGGGCCTGGGGCAGAACCTGGTCCGGACCGGCCGGGACCAACTCGGGGTGACGGCGCCGGATCAGAAAACGCGCCCAGGGGAACGATATCCGGTCATCGCGCGGCGTGCGGTCCTGCAGCCAGCGGGTGAACGCCATCTCGCGCGGCATCCCGTCGCCATAGAAATGGATTATCTGCCACAGGTGCATGTCCATCTGGTTGAGACGGAGCTTGTTTGTCTCGTGGTAACTGTCGCCCCAGCCGAAAGATCGCTCCCCTGGCAGAAGGTTCCACATCAGGTAGCCGGGCAGCAGTCCCACATAGGGCCAGCGCGGGGCCAGGTTCTCCCCGGTGGCGGACTCGACTGTGTGGAAGAAATTGAACTCGGCCCAGGGATAGGCCACCAGCGCATAGTTGAGCGCGGCCGAGGCCGAGCCGCCGTCATCGCCCGCCATGCGGCTGCGGTACTCCAGGACCTGAGTATACAGGTCGTAACCCTGGAGGGCGAGCCGACGGGCGAGGGTGTCATCCACACCCTCGCCCAGAGCGGTCAGCCCGGCGTACCAGGCGAGCGCGGCGGTGCCGTAGAACCCCGAGTTGACCCAGCCCCAGTTTTCCTGCGGGAATGGCTCACGATTGCCGGTATAGTCTCCGGTGGGCAGGACATCCAGTACGGCGCGCAGGTAGGAGGCGGTCAGCTCGTTGCGCTCCTGGACCGGAAGGTCGTTCCAGATCCAGTCCAGGGCAGCCCAGGCATCCACCCGCGAGAAGACGTACCAGTCCACGCTGCGCTTTTCGGCGAAACAGCGGTGGTAGTAGCTGATACTCCGGTGCAGCATGGTGCGGCTAAGCTCTAAATAACGGCGCTCCCCGCTCATCAGGTAGACAAAAGCCGCATCAGCGGCCTGCGAGCCGAAATCGCCCTCGACCGAATCCGATTGCGCCCACTCATCCACCCGGAACTTGAATTTCTCGTAGAATTCATGTTCCTCGTTCCGGGTGAGGGCCTTCACCTCGGGAAGGATATCCCGGTTGAGGAAAAGGCGGGGGTGGTCCGGGCGCACTGTGTCAATCCAGCTTGCGGCTTCGGGGCCGCCCTTTTTCCCGCAGGCGAGTGTCAGGGCAGCCAGCACCAGCAACCAGGCGCAACCCCACCGGAGTTTAATCTGACAGTGTTCCATGCTGTGGTCTCCCCAGTCAGAACGTCCGTAAAGAGGCATCGGGAAGGAGAAAGGGGCCGGGAACGCAAAACGGGCGCCCGCCGGACGCCCGTTCGACACACCTCCCGGCGATTAAATCGGAACTCGGCCTGTCACTGCCCGTTAAGCAGCACCAGGTTGTCCTTGTGCACCACCTCATCCGGAGCGGCATGGCCCAGGACCGCGTTGATCTTGGAACTGTGCAGGCCCTTAATACGCTCCAGGTCCTCGGAATTGTAGCTGGTCACTCCTTTGGCGAACACGGCGCTGTCGGCGGTGCAGGCGATCTCCACCACATCCCCCGGCTCGAAAGAGCCCTGCACCTGGCGCACTCCGCTGGAAAGAAGGCTCCCGGCGCGTTCGGCCAGGGCGCGGCGCGCGCCCTCATCCACCAGAAGACGGCCCCGTGAGCGGCTGGAAAAGGCGATCCACTGCTTGCGGCGGGGTAGTCCCTCGGCGCGCGGGATAAAGAGCGTACCGATATCCCGGCCCTCGACAATGCCCTCCAGGTCGCAATCCCGTCCCGAGGCGATCACCAGGCGGCGGCCCGCGCCGGTCACCAGCTCGGCTGCGGCCAGCTTGGTTTTCATCCCGCCGATCGAGACCTCGCTGCCCTTGCCGCGGGTGGAACTCTGCATCTCGGACGTGATCTCACTCACCACCGCGATACGCGTGGCGGAGGGGTCGAACTTGGGGTTGGCCGTGTAGAGACCGTCGATGTCGGTCAGGATCACCAGCAGCTCGGCCGCCACCAGGGCAGTCACGTGGGCGCTCAGGCTGTCGTTGTCGCCGTATTTCAGCTCGCGCACGGCCACGCTGTCGTTCTCGTTCACTACCGGAACCACGCCCAGGCGCAGAAGGCTCTCGAACGTGTTCTGCAGGTTGACGTACTTGCGGCGGTTCTGGAAATCCTCGGCCGTGACCAGCACCTGGCCCACCTGACGGCCGTGAGCCTCGAAGGCGTGCTCCCACATCTTCATCAGCCGCACCTGGCCCACCGCGGCCACGGCCTGACGGTCGGGAATCAGGCGCGGGTAGCTCTTGAGGCCCAGACGCCCCATGCCAGCTCCCACCGCCCCGCTGGAGACCAGCACCACGGTTTTGCCACTTTCCTGCAGGGCCACGACCCGCGCGGCCAGACGGTCGATGCGCTCCAGGGCGATGTTGTTGTCCTCACCCGTAAGCACGCGCGTACCGATTTTAACCACCAGACGGCGTACTTTCTTAAGACTGCGGCGCGCCCCGGCCGGGGACAGATCCGCTTGCGAACCGTTTTCCATTTGCTCACACCTCAACCGGATTTACGTTTTTTCTTTTCGGGTGTTTCCCGGCGGTCGCCGAACGCGTAAAGGAACCCGTCCTCGGCGCCCACGTATATTATGCCCCCAGCCACAGCCGGGCTGGAGATAACCGGGCTGCCGATGCGGCAGCGCCAGCTCAGCCGTCCGCTTTCCAGGCCCAGCCCGTAGAGGAACCCATCCCCGGAGCCAAATATAACTGTCTCCCCCGCCACTGCGGGAGAGGAAAGGATCGAGTCATTGGTGCGGTACGACCAGACCAGCATGCCGGTGTATTTCTCCAGGCAGTAACAGCGACCGTCCAGGCTGGTCAGCACCACACGCGAGGCGGTGAGCGCCGCAGTGGAGCGAACGGCGTTCTCGGTGCGGAAATGCCAGACCATCTCACCTTCCTCCAGGCTCACCGCGTGGAGGTGACGGTCATCCGAGCCGGTGTAGACCGTTTCGCCCTCGGCCGAGGGCGAGCAGTTGATCGCGGCGCGGGTCTGGTAACGCCAGCGTTCCACGCCTGTCTCCAGTTCGTGGGCGCAGAGGAAACCATCCGCTCCGCCGCTCAGCACTGTCCGGCCAAGAAGGCAACTGGCGTAGCGCAGCTCGCCGCCCACCCGGCTGTCCCAGAGAAGCATTCCGCTTTCCGCATCAAGGGCGTAGAGCTTACAGTCCGAGGAGCCGATCAGCACCCGTCCATCCAGGGCCAGTGGGGTGGCGAACACCGGTCCCAGGGTCTGATGCTCCCAGAGCTGTTCGCCGCTGACCGCATCGAACGCCCGCAGACTGCCATCCCGGCTGGAGCCGGCGAACACCCGCTTCTGGCTCACCGCGTTGGACAGGTTGCCCTCATCCCCGGTGCGGGCGCGCCAGAGGAACTCGCCGCTGCGGCTGTCCAGGGCATACAGGTAACCGTCCCGCGAGCCGCAGTAGCAGCGGCCCCCGGCCACGGTCGGGCTGGCGAAAAACACACGGGCCCCGGTCTGCAGCATCCAGAGCAGCTCGGGATGCACGGGGGCCTGTTCGGGTGTGAACCCGGTGCGCGAACAGTCGCGGTGGAAAAGCGGCCACTCGGCAGCGTTGACCTGGCCGGACATGTCCTCTCCCCGCCGGACCGGACGGTCCGGTCACTGCCGGCAGCCCGAGGGGCCGGACGGATCAGTACGGGCTGAAACGGCGGAAACTGCGGAAGTCATCGCCCACGACCTCGGAGACATACTTGATCACCGAGACCGGCCAGACAAACTCGCTGGGTGCGATTATAAGGGCGTTGTTCACATTGGATAGGACCCGCGAGCGGTGCGTGGTGATCCGTTCGAAGAGGTTCTTCACGAAAGGGATCGCCTCGTCCAGGTTGCGGTCGATATGCTGGCGGCTGACTTCCTCGTCGATCTTGAGGTAAGCGCTGCGGAACACTATCGAGAGGTCGCGGAACTGGGGCGGCACCTTGTCCTGGTCGGCGTAGAAATCCCGCAGGTTGATCGATGCATGCTCATCCGCGGCAATGGTCAGCCGGGGAGAAACCCGCACGGTCCCGTCCCAGCGCACGGTCAGAGAGTCGTTCTCCACGCTGCGGGCCAGCACGAGGTAGTTGAGGATCGTCTCCTCGCTGGAGAACAGACAACTGCCCACACGGGTTTCCACCCGCGTGTCGGCGAACACCTTCTCGATCATTTCGCGGCCTATCTCCATGCTCTCCCCCCGGCGGCGCCAGCCATGCAACAGCATTTGCAATGACTGGTTACATTAACACAAAGCCGGGAAAAACGCAAGGCGGGCCGCTCGTATCGGGCCTCGCAGCTCAATCGACTTTTTTATGGAACCGCACCGCGCTGAACGTGAGGATCGCCGCACCCCAGCCCACCAGCGCCAGACCGTCCTTCCACAGATAGCCCATCCCGCTGCCCTTAAGATAGATGTCCCGTATTATTGACATGTAGTAGCGTACCGGGTTGAGATAAGACAGGTTCTGCACGAACGGCGGCATGTTCTCGATCGGGGCCATCATCCCGCTCATCAGGATGCCGAAAATGTTGAACGCCCAGATGATGAACAGCGCCTCCTGCTGCGTGCCGGTCAGGGTGGAGACAAACAGCCCCAGGCCCAGGGTGCTGAGCAGGAACACCACAGAGAACGCCAGCAACAGCCACAGGCTCCCCGCCATCGGCACGCCGTAATATACCCGGATCACCAGCAGGGCGCCCATCAGCATCACGAAACTGAGGATGAAAAACGGCAGAAGCTTGCCCAGGATCAGTTCCCAGGGACGGATTGGGGTGACGTTGAGCTGCTCCAGGGTGCCGATCTCGCGCTCGCGCACGATATTCAGCCCGGCCAGCATGGAGGTGGTCATTGTCAGAAGGATCGCCACGATCCCGGGCAGCATGTAGTACTTGCTCTCCAGGTTCGGGTTGAACCAGGTGCGGATCGAGGGCAGCACCAGGCGCGTTTTCTGCGCCGGTCCCTGACGGCCGATATTGTGCTCGCTGCGCATCTGGGACTCGAACTCGGCGGCAATGCGCAACAGGTAGCTCTGGGCGATGTTCGAGCTGTTGGAGTCCGTCCCGTCCACCAGCACCTGCACCTGGGGACGGTCGCCGCGCAGAAGGTCCCGCTCGAAGTCACGCGGGATGGACAGGGCCACGCTGGCCCGGTAGTGCTCGAAACGCGATTTGATCGTATTGGGATCGTTCTCGTAATCGCAGAAATCGAACCGTCCGCTGGCGCGCACTTTCTCCAGCAACAGACGGCTGGAGGCGCTCTGGTCCATGTCCCTGACCAGCAGCGGCACGTTGTGCACGTCGAACGTAATGGCATGCCCCATCACGAACAACTGGATGAAAGGCATCACCACCATCGCCCGCAGCATCATCTTGTCACGGAATATCTGCTTGAACTCCTTGCGCACTATGTGCTTGATCCTCTTCATCTTCCCCTCCGGTCAGCTCAGGCGCGTTGTGAACTTGCGCACGCCGATAGCCAGGAACAGCAACCCCATGCCGGTCAGAACGGCGAAATCAACCCAGACCGCCTCGAACGAGGCCCCCTTGAGCATCACCGCCCGCACGATCCGGATATAATAGGTGGCCGGGATGATCCGGCCGATATACTGCAGCGCCAGCGGCATACTGGTCAGCGGGAAAATGAACCCCGAGAGCATCACCGAGGGCAGCATGGTCATCACCAGGGCCATGGACATGGCCACCTGCTGGGTGCGCACCGAGCTGGAAATGGCGATCCCGATGCCCAGGGCGCAGTAGAGGTAGCTGGTGGTCATCACCAGCAGCAGCGTCAGGCTGCCGCGCATCGGCACCCCGAACCAGAACCAGGCGAACGAGACCAGCATCAGGAACTCGATGTAGGCGATGGCCAGATAGGGCAGCACCTTGCCCAGCAGTATCTGCGCGGCCCCAATGGGCGAGGTGAGAATCTGCTCCAGGGTGCCGCTCTCTTTCTCCCGGGCGATAGTGACCGAGGTCATCAGAGCGCAGATCATCATCAGGATTATCGCGGCCAGGCCCGGCACCACAAAATCACCGCTCTTGAGCTCCGGGTTGTAGAGGATGCGCGGACGCACCTCGATCAGGCTGCCAGCCGCGGCGGGAAGCTCGTTCAGGCCGGCCAGGATCATGGTCAGGTAGCTGGCCGCGATGGCCCCGGTGTTGGAGTCGGAGCCATCCAGCAGAAGCTGCACCTCGGCCCCGCCGGGACGGGCGGCGTCGCG
>CAYLSM010000062.1:0-20471 GCA_964386505.1 uncultured Gemmatimonadales bacterium | reverse complement strand
CCCGAGCCTCTCCCGCCCGCGATCCCGAAATCGGCCTGGCGCGCCTCGCCCGGGCCGTTGACCACGCAGCCCATCACCGCCACGGTGAGCGGCTTGTCCACCGCGGCCAGACGGCGCTCCACCGCCTCGGCCAGGCCGATCAGGTCTATCTCGGTCCGTCCGCAGGTGGGGCAACTGATTATCTCCACTCCCCGTTTGCGCAGTCCCAAGGCGGTCAGAATACGCCAGGCCACGCCGATCTCCTCCACCGGGTCGGCGGTGAGACTCACCCGCAGGGTGTCCCCTATTCCCTCGGCCAGAAGGATCCCCAGGCCGGCCGCGCTCAGGACCGCCCCCCGCAGACGGGTCCCGGCCTCGGTAACCCCCAGGTGCACGGGGTAATCACGCTGCGCGGCGAAAATGCGGTTGGCGCGCACCGTGGTGGGCACATCCGAGGCTTTGAGTGAGACCACGATATCGAAGAATCCGCAGTCCTCCAGAAGGCTGCAATGGCCCAGAGCGCTTTCGGCCAGGGCCGCGGCTGTGGGTCCGCCGTGAATCTCCAGCAGCGATTTCTCCAGTGAGCCGGCATTGACCCCGATCCGGATCGGCACCTTGCGGGCGGCCGCCTCTCGGGCCACTGCGCGCACCCGCTCTGACGAGCCGATATTGCCGGGGTTCAGCCGCAGCTTGGCCACCCCGGCCTCCAGGGCGGCCAGGGCCAGGCGGTGATCGAAATGGATGTCCGCCGCCACGGGAAGCGGCGAGGCTTTGACAATCTCCCCAAGGGCCGGCACAGCGCTGCTGTCCGGCACGGCCAGACGGACCAGCTCACAACCCGCCCGGTGCAGGGCCTCGATCTGGGCCAGTGTGGCGGCCACATCCCGGGTGTCGGTGTTGGTCATCGACTGCACCAGCACCGGGTGCGCCGAGCCGATCCAGAGCGGCCCGACTTTGACATTGCGTGTCTGGCGGCGCGCGCTGAGCGGAGAGGTGTCTTTCACCTTATGCCTTTCAACTGGAAATATTAAAGCCTGTTATGGTTTAAAATGGCAGCCTTTACGCCTTGGCGCCTCAAGTTTCGCCTCAGGCCTTGGACGGTTGCCCCACGCCCTTGCTCAGCTCGGAGCTGACTCGGCTCAGCACCCGGGTCCGTCCCAGGCGAGGCAGGATCACGTTGACCAGCCAGGGCTCATCCGTGACCGCGGCGGCCTGGTCCAGCACCTGCTCCAGCTCGCCCACTGTGCCCGCCACGAACCCCTGCCCGCCGTAGACCACGGCCAGGTTTTCGAAACTGTAAAGCGGTATGTAATTGTAACGCCCCGGCGCCGCTCCCTCAAGGGTGGCGTAACCCTGGTTGTTCAGCACGAAAATCACGGGGTTGAATTTCATCTCGCTCAGCTTGGCCAGCACCGACTCCTGGCCCATCACCATCGCGCCATCGCCCACGATCACGAACGGCCGCAGGCTGCGCTCGGCCGCCTTGGCCCCCAGAGCCGCGGCCACGGACCATCCCATGCTGCCGTAGACCCCCGGCGCCAGGAACCGGGTGAACGAGGTGTCGAGCTTGCCCGCGCCGAACAGGCAGTCGCCGATATCGGAGACCACTATCGTGTCCGTGGTTATCCGGCGGTTGAGCAGGCTGAAAAACAGGTCCGAGTCCAGGGGTGTATCGGCCGCCGGCTTGACAAACTCGGGCGCGGCGGGCGGCGCGACAAACTCGTGAACAGCCAGACCCGAGCGGGCCAGGCCGCCCACGAACTCATAGAGCGGCACGGACGAGTACTGGGCGCAGTCCAGGCGCACGCCGTTGCGGCGGGCGTTGATCAGGTGGGCGTTCTCGCTCAGATGGACCGTGCCGATACCGAAATTGAAATCCGAGAAATTGACCCCCAGCATGATCACGCAATCAGATGTTTCGACATAGCGCCGCACCGCATCGTCGTCATATTTGTTGGAGGCGGTCTGGGCTCCCACGTAAACACCCAGGTGCACCGGCTCGTTCTCATCCACCGCGCTCTTGCCGAAAAGGGTGGTGCAGATCGGGATCCCGCAGCGGTTGGCGATCTCGATCACCTTGTCCTGAAGGCCATAGCGCTGGACCTCGGTGCCGACCCAGAACACGGGCTGACGGCTGGAATCGATCAGGCGCACCGCCTCGGCCAGTCCCTCGCTCAGGGAGCGCGAGTCGGTCTTGGGCGGCTCGTAGCGGTAGCGGTCGGAGGCGTTGTCCTCGGGCAGATCCGCCCCCCACATGTTGCGCGGCACCTCCAGATAGCCGGGCTGCTTGTTGGCCACGATAAAGTCGATCAGACGGTGGATGCGGCTCTTGGCAGTGTAGATGTCATCGATTCGCTCGGTCATGCCTGTCACCTGGTCGAACACCCGCATCTGGTCATCCGCATCCTTGACCACGTGGTGGATACGGTAGTGCAGAAGGTCGGCGCCGCGAAGGTACTCCTGGCGCGAGGGCGCCCCGCTGATGAACAGGACCGGGCTTTCCTCGACATAGGCCTGGGCCGCGCTGTTGACCACCTTGAACCCGCCCGCCCCATAGGTCACCAGGACCGCCCCCATTCCCTTGACCCGCGCGTAGGCATCCGCGGCAAACCCGGCCTGCGGCTCGTCGTTCATCCGCACGGCCTGGATCAGCTCTCCCTCTTCGAGGTATTTGAAGAACTCAATCACGAAATCGGCCGGCACGCCGAAAATATACTCCACTCCCTGCTTTCTGAGCGCGAGGGCGAGGTATTCCTTGACTGTCATGCGGTGTCTCCTTTCGTGGGGACCGGCCCGGCGAGCCTTGACCTGGAAACCACTTAGAATATTCGATTAAAATGAATTGAGAGCAACTCGAAATCATTCTTTGAATTTTACATTAAAGTCGTCCGGTATTGTACGACTATTTTTTAACCGAGATGTATCGAACTCGCAATTCACTCGGAACAGCACACCTTTTTTCACGGGAGTTGGTTCCGGAAAACCTTTAGAGAGGCCATATCTATTGGCGGCCACTTCGGTCCGAACGGAAATTTTCCGTTCGTGACCACGAGCCCCGCGACCAACGGCCGCAGGGCTCGTGGAATTATCCTTAGTCAAGCCGGGCGGAGTTCCAGGCTCGAAGCAAAGTCAGCCTCGGCGCACCAGCCATACCGCCCCCTGCCGACACAGGCTCAGCCAAGCTCCACCTCCAGAAGCGCCTCTTTCCGGCCGGCCAGACACACCTACGGGATTGAGACCTTGCCCTGGCTCACGCTCAGCGGTCGGCCATCCAGAATGGCGGCTTTCACTCCGTGGCAGACCCCGTACGGATTGCGGAAACGCGCCTCCACACGGCAGCCGCGGAACACTTTCACCACCCGGAACTCTTTCCAGGACGAGGGCACCACCGGGTCGACAGTCAGGCTGTCAAACTCCGGAAGAAGCCCGAACATGCGGTCAAGCGATTTGCGCAGCCAGGCCATCGCTCCGCTGAAATTGCTGTAAAGGTTGCGTCCGAAATGCTCGTGCTCGATCCCCACCGTGAAATTCGATATCTGGTGCGGCGGCCCGGTGGCGATATCGGGCAGGGTCGCCTCGGGCAGGGCCTTCTTGAGCTCCTCCAGGGCGCGGTCGCCCTGGCCCAACTCGCAGAGAGCGTAAACCAGGAAACTCTGGCCGTGTGTGTAGATCGAGCCGTTCTCGAACTGACCGGGCACCATGTCGCAAATACGTCCCACGCCGCGGCTTTTCTCGGTGTAGGAGGGAAACAGGAGCAGGTGCCCCAGGGGTGTGTCCAGGGGGCGGATCGCATTCAGCACTGTTTCCACCCGTCCGGCCGCCGCGGCGACACCGTTGAAAAGGCTCCATGTGTTTACGTTCAGATGGATCCGTCCCTCGGCCGACTTGCCCGAACCCACCGGCACACCCTCGCCGGTGAAAGCGTAGATATAGTGGTCGCCGTCCCAGGCTTTTGCGTTTATCGCCTCGGTCATCTCGGCGATTATCCGGTCCATCAGGGCCGTGGCCCCGTGATCGGCCTTGAGCACTGTCAACTCGCGCATGCGGCGGGCGGCGAACACCAGGGCCATGCTCAGCCACACGCTCACCCCGCGGTCATCCCGTCCCACCCCGTCCAGCGCGTCGTTCCAGTCGCCGTGGCCGATCCGGCACAGGCCATACAGCCCGCGGTGCTCGAACAGTCCTTTCACTCCGCGCAGGGCGTGCTCGTACACCGTGGCTTTGCGCGCAGTCTCGACCCGGTCGGTCTCGAAACTGTAGAACCCCTCCTCCTGGTCCAGGATCGACGTGTCCCCGGTCTCTTTCACATAGCTGACCAGGGTGTCCGGTATCCAGGAGCTTGAGTCCATGTACATGCGCAGGTCATGGGGGGCGCCAGCGAACTTGGCGAACTGACGGACCGCGCGGCCGTCCTCAAGCTGATAGCGCAGGGTCACAGGCAGCATGGTGCGGGTGTATTCCGGGTTGAACGAGTTGATCCCCAGCAGGTCCTGAAGGATATCCCGGTAACCCACCTTGTCCAGGGCGCGGGTCCAGCGTGCGGTGTTCTTGGCCTGGTACTTGGACCAGATATTGAAAAAGCGGTCGATCTCCGGGTCTCCCGTGGCGGCCAGGTGCGCGCCGGTCAGGGCCTCCCAGTTATTCTCCAGTTCATCCAGCGCCCGTTCCAGCCCACCGGAGCAGAAATATCCGTTGCGCAGGCCCTCCAGATGCACCCGTCCCTTTTCCAGGTCGCTGTCGGTTACGCCGACCAGGAAATCGAAAGTCCGGCTCTGGCCCGCGTCCAGACTGAACCCGAACTGCAAAGCCGAAACCAGGCCCAGGTAGGGCTGCACGCCCATCGAACCGCTGCAGCGTCCGTTCTCCACCGCCCGCGGGAAACGCCGGAAATGCCCGCCCCCGGTGAACTCCTCTCCCGACATGTCGAAACTGTCGAACGGCTCCCGGCTCATCAGGAACCCGGTGCGCGGGTGCTTGTTGTTGTGGTCTCGGTTGAGCGCCACCAGTGCGTTCAGTTCCTCGTAAAGCCGCCCCTGGCTGACCACGCGCGGGTCGAAATAGTAGCCCGGGTAGGATTCCAGCCCCCAGTTGAGCGCCAGGAAAAGGCTCAGCCTGCGCGCCCGCCCCGACTCGTTGGACAGGCTCAGCCGCCACACCTCCAGCGGCCCCTCCACCGGCACAAACACGGTCAATTCGGCCCGCAGACCGCTACGGAGCGCGGATATTTTTATTGTCCCCAGCCCCTGCTCGCAGCGGAAATCGGAATATCGCTCCTCCTCCATTCCACGCTGCGGGAAGACATGCCAGATGTCGGGCGCGCTGTCACCGGTCTCCTCTCGCAGCCAAAAATGACGCTGGTCCGTGGAACGGGGCGCGGTGGGCACATAGGAACTGTCCTTGTGCGAGGTGACGCTTCCGGCCAGGACAGAATCCAGACAGGAGAACCCGCCGCAGCTCTGGTCCCAGAACGAGCCCAAGGTGCCGTACTCGTGGCAATGATTGCTGCCGATCAGGTGCAGGTAAGGACGGGGTGTGTCGACCGAGGTGACCACCACCCGGCTTGAGCGCAGGAACCCGCCTTTGTCGCGCGAATCCTCGAAATGGCTGTAGCGGGAGTGCAGCTCGGCTATCTGCTCAGGGACCAGGACTGAACTCACGGGGCGGCGTTCTCTGAGCGCGGTTTGGGCCGCCTCCACCAGTTTGTTCCTTTCAGTTCTATCTTTCTCCGTTTCGACAAGTTTGCCGCTGTTTCCATTGCTCATCGTGATCCAATCAGCCTTTCCGGAACGATCAGTTGATTCAGTCCAAAGGTCAGCGCTCCGTTAATTTCCGGAGCTGGAGGGGAGTCGAGGATTTCAAACCGCAAAATATATTCGCAACGTCTCTGTCTGTCCAGCCTTGCGAACACCCTGGATTCTATTGACAAAATCGTCCCGCCGGCTTATCAACTTCCCTGCCCGGCAGTGAACCGGCGCGAAATGGAGGATATTTTGGCAGTCGGCAGGAGCATCTCGCTTGGACGATACACGCCCGGGAAAAGCCCGGCCCACTGTCTGGACACCCGGATCAAGGTGCTGGTGACCGGCCTTTTTTCGGTGGCGATCTGGAAAGTCTCCACCCCGGCGGGGCTGGCTCTGATGGCAGCCCTGGTGCTGGGCTGGGCCGGCCTGGCCCGCTCAGCTGCCCGTCACATGCTGGCCCCGTTGCGCGGGATGAGCGTGCTGGGGCTGTTCGTGCTGGGCTATTATCTGTGGTCCGGGGTTTCGTTCGGCGGGCCAGGGCTGGCGGCGGAACTGCTCCAGGCCCTCTGGCGGAGCGTGTTCCTTCTGGGCAAGATCGCTCTGGTGCTGGCGGCGGCGGCCTGGCTCTACCTCTACACTCCTCCGCTTCGGGTGGTGGATGCCCTGGGTGCGCTTCTGGCCCCGCTGGAGCGCCTGCATGTGCCGGTGCGCCAGTTCGCGTTCAGCGTGGGGCTGGTCCTGTGTTTTTTCCCCGAGGCCGTCGGGCGCCTGGGGCAGTTCCACCGGGTTCTCGCGCTGCGCGAAAGGAACAGCACCGGGAAAGGCGGGTTTATCTCCCGTTCGATCTCAGCCCCGCGCCGTATGGTGGATGTCATGGTCCTATACATGCACTATTCCCTGCACAGCTCGCGCCTGGTGGCCCAGGGCCTTTTGACACGCGGATACAACCCCTTCCGCCCGGTTCACCCGCCTGCCGCGTCAAGGCCCGCGGCCTGGGAATGGGCCGTGCTGGCGTTCTCCCTCGCCGCGATCCTCTCCGGCTGGCTCTGGCTCTGAGCGCGGTCGCCGGGACTTTCAACTTTGCGTTTTTTTTGTTATACTTTAGATTCCGAACTGGATTCGGAGCACCGGACGATGCTTGAAAACGATACTGATGAACAGACCTCCGGAAGGCGGATACGTTGCCGGGTGGCCTATGACGGCTCTGGGTACGCCGGATGGCAGTTCCAGCCGGGCGCTGTCACCGTGCAGGGGATGCTGGAAACTGCCCTGCGGGAGGTGACCGGCGAGACGGTGCGGGTGACGGGCGCAGGGCGGACCGATGCCGGGGTGCACGCCGTTGGGCAGGTAGCGCACTGGGACATGCTGAGCAGCCTCGAACCACCGGTGCTGGAGCGGGCGCTCAACGCCCGTCTGCCGGAGGACATCCGGGTGCGGCAACTGGATGAGACAGAGGCTGATTTTCACGCGCGGTTCAGCGCAATCGCCCGTCAGTATCGCTATCGGATACTGGACAGGAATTGGCCGGAGAGCGTGCTGGAGCGTAGCTTGGCTTGGCTGCGCCCCCTGGTCCGTCTGAATTTTGAAGCCTTGACCGCCTGTGCGGCAGCCTTACCCGGCGAGCACGATTTCAGCGCGTTTCAGCGCGGTGGCAGCGATACGCCGCACAACCGTTGCCGCGTAACCCGGGCGAGTTGGGAGAGAAACGCCTACGGCCTGACTTTTTGTGTGCGGGCCGACCGTTTCCTGCGCTCGATGGTGCGTATGCTGGTGGGTGCGATGGTGGCAGTGGCGGCCGGGAAAGCCACGCGCGAGGAGTTCTCCGCGGCTCTTCAGGAATACTCGCACTGGCAACGCGCCGTCCCAGCCCCGGCCTGCGGCCTGACACTGGTGCGGGTGGATTACCCGGCCGAGTTCAATTTTGACGACAATTGGGAGGACAGTTGCGCAGTTCCCTGATCTCTTTTCTTCTGGTCACCCTGCTGGCCCTGTTTGTCTTCTCTTTTCTCCGTCAGCGCCAGACTTCTCCCGCGGCGTCCACTGCCCAGTCCACGCAGACACCCGCGGTCTCATCGGTCAAACCCGAGGCCGAGGGCGACAGTTTCAGCCTGGGAGGTTCGCTCTGGGCGCGTGAATCCGAACGCCCCGACTACAGCCGGCACGGGCTGGACAGCCTGCAGGAGAACCTGGGTAACGGACGGCGAAACGCCATAGTGCGCGCCTCCGAGCGCGTGGCCCCGGCCGTGGTCAGCGTGACTGTGTCCCAGACCCAGGTGGTCAACACTCCGGTGCGAGATTTCTTCGGCTATTTCTACATCCCCAGCGAGCGCAAGGTGCAGAACCTGGGCAGCGGTTTTATTTTCAACAGCCGCGGCTACATCCTGACCAACCAGCACGTGGTGGACCAGGCCAGCGGGATCAAGGTCTCCACAAGCCTGGGCGAGACATTCGACGCCACTCTGGTGGGCCAGGATGACAACACCGACCTGGCGGTGCTCAAGATCGACCCTGGGAAGAACGAGCTGGCCGTGGCCCCGCTGGGCGACAGCGATGACCTCTGTATCGGCGAGTGGGCCATAGCGATCGGCAGCCCGTTCGGCCTTCTGCTGGATGATCCCCAGCCGACGGTCACGGTGGGCGTGATCAGCGCCGTGGGCCGTGACATCCGCCCCGACCGCGGCACCGAGGGTAAGGTATACGCCAACATGATCCAGACCGACGCCGCAATCAACCCCGGCAACTCGGGAGGCCCGTTGCTCAACGCCCTGGGCGAGGTGGTGGGTATCAATACATTCATCTTTACCCAAAGCGGCGGATCGGTGGGCATGGGTTTCGCCATCCCGATCAACCGCGCACGGCGGATCGCCGAGGACCTGATCCGTGGCGGCAAGGTCCGCCACCCCTGGCTGGGCATCCGGGTCCAAGACCTGAGCCGCGAGATCGCCACCGGGCTGGGATACAAGGAGGGTGAGTACACCCAGGGCGTTCTGGTGGCGGATGTGCAGCGGCTCTCCCCTGCCGCCGCCAGCGGCGCGGTCCGCCCCGGCGACCTGATCGCCGCTCTCAACGGCCGTCATGTGCGCTCCAGCGAGGACTGGGCCGGTGAGATGCTGGACGTGCGAGTGGGCGAGCCGGTGAACTTGACCCTGCTGCGCGATGGCCGCGAGGTGAGCGCGCAACTCACCCCGGTGGAGCAGCCCACCGACCGCGCCGAACGCTACCGCACCGGCCTGGGGTTCTCGATGATCGACCTCACCCCGGAGGTGAGAAGCCAGCTCGAGGTGCGGGTCGATCACGGCGCGGTGATCCTCGAAATCACCGACTCCGACCTGGTAGCCGCCGGGACTCTTCTTCAGTATGATGTCCTCTACCAGATCGGCAACGTGCAGATAAAGAACGCCGAGCAGGCGGTCAAGATTCTGGCCGATATCCCGCGCGGGCGTTATGGGGTATTGTTCATCGAGCGTGACAACCGCAGCATCCGGCGCTACATCACCGGCTGAGCCGCCCGTCCCGGGCGAAAATGGTTGCCCTGGGCGGGTTCCGGGATTATAATTCGACTGCTGTCATGCAGGCTGGCTTTAACACTAACAAACCAGAGAGAGAGTTTCATGATCCCGCGTTACACCCTGCCAGAGATAGAAAAAATCTGGAGTGACGAGCAGCGTTTCACCTACTGGCTTGAGATCGAAATCCTGGCCTGCGAGGCCCAGAGCCAGTTGGGCAAGATCCCGGCCTCCGCGGTGGAGAACATTCGCGCCCGGGCCAAGTTCGACGTGGCCCGCGTGCTGGAGATCGAAGAAGAGGTCAAGCACGATGTAATCGCGTTCCTGACCAATGTGGCCGAGTACGTGGGCGAGGACTCGCGTTTCATCCACCAGGGCATGACCAGCTCCGATCTGCTGGACACCACCCTGGCCCTGCAGATGCGCGAGGCCGGACGCCTGATCCTGGACCAGCTTGAGAATAAAGTCCTGCCCGCGGTCAAGCGGCGCGCCCTGGAGCACAAGGACACCCTGATGATGGGCCGCAGCCATGGCATCCACGCCGAGCCTATCACTTTCGGCCTCAAGATGGCCCTCTGGTACGATGAGCTGGTACGCGGGGTCGAACGTCTGCGCCGCGCGGTGGACAACGCCTCGGTCGGTAAGATCAGCGGCGCGGTGGGCACCTACGCCCACATGGAGCCCAAGGTCGAGGAGTATGTCTGCGCCAAGCTGGGCCTCAAGCCGGCCAATATCAGCACCCAGATAATCCAGCGCGACCTGCACGCCGAGTACATGGCCGCCCTGGCCGTGCTGGCCGGTTCGATCGATAAGTTCGCCCTCGAGATCCGCCACCTTCAGCGCACCGAGGTGCTGGAGGCGGAGGAGTATTTCTCGAAGGGCCAGAAAGGCTCGAGCGCCATGCCCCACAAGCGCAACCCGATAGTGAGCGAGCGCCTCTGCGGCATGGCCCGTATCATTCGTGGCAACTGTCTGGCCGCGTTCGAGAACCAGGCTCTCTGGCACGAGCGCGACATCTCGCATAGCAGCGTTGAGCGGGTGATCCTTCCCGACAGCACGATGACTGTCTACTACATGCTGGTCAAGTTCGGCCAACTGGTGGACAAGCTTCTGGTCTACCCCGAGAACATGCTCAAGAACCTCAACCGTCTGCATGGGCTGATTTTCTCGCAGCGCGTTCTGCTGGCCCTGACCGAGAAAGGTTTCAGCCGCGAGGCCGGCTACCGTATCGTGCAGCGCTGCGCCATGCAGGTCTGGGAAAAGGACCTGGATTTCATCGAGACCCTGCTGGCGGACGCGGAAGTAGCCGCCGCGTTCAGCCGTCATGAACTGGAAAAACTGTTCGACATGAGCGTTCACACCCGGAATGTGGATTACACTTTCCGCCGTGTGGGATTGATTTCCTGAGCCGTAAGCTGCGCCGCGACCCGGCCCGACCGGCCAAAACGAACGACCCAATGACTCAGGAGTGCAAGATATGGAGATAATCAGAGAAACAGACCTCGGAATCGGCCCGGTGCGCAGGGGGAAAGTGCGCGACTGCTATACGCTGGACAACTGGCTCCTGCTGGTCGCCACCGACCGGATAAGCGCGTTCGATGTGGTGATGCCTGGCGGGATACCGAGCAAGGGCAAGGTGCTCAACACCCTGAGCGCTTTCTGGTTCGACCGCACGCGCCACGTGGTGGAGAACCACATCGAAGCCACGGAGGCCAAGAAAATAGTGGCCCTTGTCCCGGCCCTGGCCGGCAAGGAAGCGATCCTCGAGGGCCGGACTTCGCTTTGCCGCCGCACCGAGCCGGTGGCGATCGAGTGCGTGGTGCGCGGCTATCTGGCCGGCAGCGCCTGGCAGGAGTACAAGCAGCACGGAACCGTGGCCGAATTGCCTATGCCCAAGGGCATGAAAGAGAACCAGCGTTTCGACAAGCCCCTGTTCACCCCCTCGATCAAGGCCGAGACCGGCCACGACGAGAACATCTCGATTGAGCGGATGCGTTCGATCATCGGCGTCGAGCTGGCCGACCGGATCATCGACAAGTCGCTGGCCCTTTTCGAGTATGCCTCGGAGTATGCGCGCGGCCGCGGGATACTCATCGCGGACACCAAGTTCGAGTTCGGCCTGCTGGATGGCCGCCTGGTGCTGATCGATGAAATATTTACTCCGGACAGCAGCCGTTTCTGGCTGGCCGAGAACTACCGCGCCGGTGAGAAGCAGAAAGGTTTCGACAAGCAGCCTCTTCGCGACTGGCTTCAGAACCTGACCGACCAGGGGAAATGGGACAAGACGCCTCCGGGGCCCGAGCTTCCGGCGGATGTGGTCAGCTACATGAGCGATCTTTACAAGACCGCCTACCGGATGATCACCGGCAAAGAGATCGGTTGAGAGGGCAGATGACTATCGCCCGGGCAGGCGTACCGATCATTCTTGGCCTTTTATTGCTGCACCTGGTGCTACTTGGCACTGCCTGGCTGAGTTTCCGCGGGCAGTGGGGCGGCGCTGTGCAATACACGACTCTGACCTTGGCTCTTCTGGCCGGGCTTGTCGCCGCGTTCAGCCTCTATTTCTTCCGCGACCCGGAGCGTCAGATCCCGCCGGGAGAGGCGTGGGTGCTGAGCCCGGCGGATGGCCGCGTGCTGAAAGTTGAAACGGTTGAGGAGCCGGATTACATCCAGGGTCCGGCGCTCAAGATCAGCATATTCATGAGTGTGTTTTCCGTGCACGTGAACCGCTATCCGGTGAGTGGCACTGTCCAGTACCGCGCCTACCGTCCGGGCAAGTTTCTCAACGCCTCTTTCGACAAAGCCAGTCTGGACAACGAGGCCATGACCCTGGGGCTGTGCACCGCAGATGGAACCAAGGTTCTGGTGCGTCAGATCGCGGGTCTGGTCGCTCGGCGGATTGTCTGCCCGGTCGCCGTGGGAGACAGCGCCGTGCGGGGCGAGCGTTACGGGATGATCCGGTTCGGCTCGCGGCTTGAAGTCTTTCTTCCCACCACGGCCCGGGTAAACGTGACCCCTGGCCAGTCTGTCACAGCCGGTGAGAGCGTGCTGGCGGAGTTGCCATGAGGATAAGAAAAAGCACTTACATCCTGCCCAGCGCTTTCACCTCGGGCAACCTTCTGTGCGGGTTCTTCGCCGTGATCAGCACCATGCGCGGCGAGCTGATGCTCTCCTGCTGGTTGATCGTTATGGCGGCTCTGCTGGATTTCATGGACGGCAAGGTGGCGCTGTTCTCGAACACATCCAGCCGTTTCGGGGTGGAGCTCGACTCCCTGGCCGACCTGGTCAGTTTCGGCGTGGCGCCCGGGATAATCATGTACCAGTTTTTCCTGCGCAGCCACGGCGAGTGGTCGTGGATGGTGGCGTTCATGTTCGTGCTCTGCGGCGCGCTTCGCCTGGCTCGGTTCAACGTGGAGACCAAGGGACCGGACAAGACCTGTTTCAAGGGCCTGCCCATCCCGATGGCGGCCTCGGCCCTGATCAGTTTCGTGCCGTTCAGCCGGACCTGGTTTTTCCAGACCCACCTGGCCAGCCTGCCCTACAACCGCTTTCTGGTGTTCATGATCCTGCTGCTGGCCGCTCTGATGGTCAGCACGGTGGAATACCCGAGCATGCCCCGGTTCAAGCTCGACACGCATTCCGGCCGTCTGGGCCTGGCGGCTTTCGCCGCAACCGGCGGAGTGATCCTCTATTTCTGGCAACTGGTGCTGTTTCCGGCGGCGTTTCTCTATATCAGTTTCGGGCTGGCCCGGGCCATTGTGGCCGGGGCGGTTCCGCGCTCATCGGAGAAACGTCCCTGACCCCAAGCCGGAGGGCCGACCGCGGCTTAATCCCACAAATACCTTGCCCTGAATGACCAATTATTATATCTTATAAGTCTTTACGACACCTGTTCCGGAGCGGGCGGTGACGGACCCTTGCAGGATGAACCGGAATCGGTTGCTTAATGTGGAGAATAACAAGCGCTCTATGATAGACGACCAGACTAACGACAGTGTACCGTCGGATCACGACGACAGTATCGGCGAATACTGCGGAGTTTTCGGCGCGTACAACCTGCCGGGCGCCGGTGAACTTGCCTACTACGGACTGTACGCCCTGCAGCACCGCGGGCAGGAAAGTGCCGGGATTGTGAGCACCGACGGAGCGGCGTTCTACAACCACCGCGGCACCGGCCTGGTGGCCGATATTTTCAACACAGCCATCCTCGATAGCCTCAAAGGCCATATCTCCATCGGCCACAACCGCTATTCCACCACCGGCGGCAGTGTCACCCGCAATGTCCAGCCCCTGATCTCGGATTTCAAGGACGGCTTCATCGCCATCGGCCACAACGGCAACCTGGTCAACACTCTGCGCCTGCGCGCCGAGCTTATCGACCAGGGTGCGATTTTCCACAGCTCCACGGATACCGAGGTGATCCTGCACCTGATCGCCCGCTCCAGCTTCAAGGACCCGGTGGACAAGATCGCGGACGCTCTGGGACAGGTCAAGGGCGCCTATTGCGTGGTGATGCTGATCAACAACGAGATTTACGCCGCGCGTGACCCCCGCGGCTACCGTCCTCTGGTCCTCGGCCGTCTGGGAGAGGGTTGGGTGGTGGCCAGCGAAACCTGCGCCCTGGACATTATCAACGCACGTTACGAACGGGATATCGAGCCGGGTGAGATCATCCGCCTGAACGCCTCCGGGCTCTCCAGTTTCCGGCCTTTCCCCCGCCAGAACCGTCAGCAGTGTGTTTTCGAGCACATCTATTTCTCCCGTCCCGACTCGCTGGTGTTCGGCCAGAATGTCGACCGCGTGCGCCGTCTGTACGGACGCATGCTGGCGCGTGAGCATCCCGCCCCCGGCGCGGATATCGTGTTCTCGGTCCCGGACAGCAGCAACTCGGCGGCCCTGGGCTTTTCGGAGGAAAGCGGCATCCCGATTGAGTTCGGCCTGATCCGCAACCACTACGTGGGGCGCACTTTCATTCATCCGAGCCAGAACATCCGTGACATCGGGGTGCGGATCAAGTACAACCCCGTGCGGGAGATAGTGGGCGGAAAATCCGTGGTTGTGGTGGATGACTCCATCGTGCGCGGAACCACCAGCCGTCGCCTGATGCGCATGATCCGTCAGGCCGGAGCACGCGAGATTCACATGCGAATCTCAAGCCCGCCCATCAGGTACCCGTGCTATTATGGGATCGATATGCCCACCCGCAGCGAGTTGATCGCCTCCAGCCACACGGTGGATGAGATCGCCACCTACATCGGGGTGGAATCGCTGGGCTACCTGAGCGAGAAAGGCCTGTTCGAGTTGACCGGGAGCCAGGTGGAGAATTACTGCATGGCCTGTTTCAACGGCAAGTACGCGGTGGAGTTCGAGCGCAACATTCACAAGTGCATGCATGAGGATGTCCAGACCTCGCTTCTGGACGACGGGAACAAGAGCTGAGTTCCGGAGCTCTGGAAGTGGCGGCCGGGGTGGAGCGTACCTTCGGCTATCAGTGTGAACCTGACCGGGACGGGGCAGAATCATAACCAATCTATTTCGGAGGACTGTAATGAGCGAAAAGTATGTCTATACCTTCGGTGACGGCAAGGCCGAGGGTCGTGCGGACATGAAAAACCTGCTGGGCGGCAAGGGCGCCAACCTGGCCGAGATGAGCAATCTCGGCATCCCCGTGCCCGCCGGTTTCACCATCACCACCGAGATGTGCACGGTCTATTACAAGCTCGACCGCAAGTATCCGGCCTCGCTGGACGGTGACATCCGCAAAGCCATGGCCAATATCGAGAAGATCATGGGCGCCAAGTTCGGCGACAAGGACAACCCCCTGCTCGTCTCGGTGCGCTCCGGCGCCCGCGTCTCCATGCCCGGCATGATGGACACAGTGCTCAATCTGGGCCTCAACGACACCACGGTCCAGGGCCTGATCAAGCAGAGCGGCAACGAGCGTTTCGGCTGGGACAGCTACCGCCGCTTCGTGCAGATGTACGGCGACGTTGTCATGGGTCTGAAGCCCGAGAGCAAGGAAGAGGAAGACCCGTTCGAGGAAGTGCTCAAGCACAAGAAATCCAAGCTGGGCGTGAAGCTCGACACCGACCTGACCGCCAAGGACCTCAAGGAACTGGTCAGTGAGTTCAAGGCCATGATCGAGAAGCGCAAGGGCGTGAAGTTCCCCGAGGACCCGTGGGAGCAGCTCTGGGGCGCGATCGAGGCGGTGTTCGGCTCCTGGATGGGCGCCCGCGCGATCAAGTACCGCAAGCTCAACGGCATCCCCGAGGACTGGGGCACCGCGGTCAACGTGCAGGCCATGGTGTTCGGCAACATGGGCGATGACTCCGGCACCGGCGTTGCGTTCACCCGCGACCCGGCCACCGGCAACAACATGTTCTTCGGCGAGTACCTGGTCAACGCCCAGGGCGAGGATGTGGTCGCCGGTATCCGCACCCCGCAGCCGGTCAACGACTCCACCAAGAGCTCGGCCGACCAGGTGACCCTGCAGGCCCTGATGCCCGCGGCCTACAAGACCCTCGAGGCCATTTACCTGAAGCTCGAAAAGCATTACAAAGACATGCAGGACATCGAGTTCACCATCCAGAAAGGCAAGCTCTGGATGCTCCAGACCCGTAACGGCAAGCGCACCGCCGCCGCCGCGGTCAAGATCGCCGTGGACATGGTGAACGAGAAGATGATCAACAAGAAAGTCGCGGTCAGCCGCATCGAGCCATCGCAGCTCGACCAGCTCCTGCACCCGATGTTCGACCCCAAGGCCAAGAAGACCGTCATCGCCAAGGGCCTTCCCGCCTCCCCCGGCGCGGCCAGCGGCCGTGTGGTGTTCCACTCGGATGACGCCGAGGAGTGGGCCGCCAAGGGTGAGAAAGTCATCCTGGTGCGTATCGAGACCAGCCCCGAGGACATCGGCGGCATGAACGTCGCCCAGGGCATCCTGACCGCATTCGGCGGCATGACCAGTCACGCGGCCGTGGTGGCCCGCGGCATGGGCAAGTGCTGCGTGGCCGGTTGCGGCGTGGCCGAGATCGACTACAAGAAGAAGCAGTTCTCGATCAACGGTAAGGACGTGACAGTCAAGGAAGGTGAATGGATTTCGCTCAACGGCTCCACCGGCGAGGTCATGCTGGGCCAGGTGCCCACCACCTCGGCGGACCTGAGCGGCGATTTCGGCAAGATCATGGAGTGGGCGGACGGGATCCGCAAGATCGGCGTGCGCACCAACGCCGACATCCCGCGCGATGCCGAGGTGGCGGTGAAGTTCGGCGCCGAGGGTATCGGCCTCTGCCGCACCGAGCACATGTTCTTCGAGGGCGACCGGATTAAGGCCATGCGTGAGATGATCCTGGCCGATGACACCGCCGGCCGCAAGAAGGCCCTGGCCAAGCTGCTGCCCTACCAGCGCAGCGATTTCTACGGCCTGTTCAAGGCTATGGCCGGCAAGCCGGTCACGATCCGCCTGTTGGATCCGCCCCTGCACGAGTTCCTGCCGCAGGAGGATGAGAACCAGGCCGAGATGGCCAAGGAAATGGGCGTGCCGGTGGAGAAGGTGAAGAACAAGGTCGCCTCGCTGCACGAGCTGAACCCCATGCTCGGCCACCGCGGCTGCCGTCTGGGCGTCACCTATCCCGAGATCAGCGAGATGCAGGCCCGCGCCATTTTCGAGGCCGCCTGCGACCTGAAGAAGAAAGATGGTCTCGACTCGAAGCCCGAGGTTATGGTTCCGCTGGTGGGCACCACCGGTGAAATCATCAACCAGCGCCAGGTGATTGTCGACACCGCCAAGCAGGTGTTCTCGGAGTACGGTTTCGAGATCCCCTACATGGTCGGAACGATGATCGAGATACCGCGCGCGGCCCTGATCGCCGACAAGATCGCCCAGACCGCCGAGTTCTTCAGTTTCGGCACCAACGACCTGACCCAGATGGGCTTCGGCTACAGCCGCGATGACGCGGGCCGGTTCCTGCCGGGTTATGTCGACAACGGTATCCTGCCCGAGGACCCGTTCCAGGTTCTGGACCAGGAGGGTATCGGCCAGCTCATCCAGATCGGTATCGAGCGCGGCCGCAAGACCCGCCCGAACCTGAAGGTCGGTATCTGCGGCGAGCACGGCGGTGAGCCCAAGAGCGTGGAGTTCTGCCACAAGGTTGGCATGAACTATGTCTCCTGCTCCCCGTACCGTGTGCCTATCGCCCGCCTGGCCGCGGCGCATGCCGTGATCAAGGAGGGTGGCGCCAAGGTGGAAAGCGGCACCAAGTAAGCACCGCTCCGTCCCCCTTTCGCAAAGGGGGATCGAGGGGGATTTATCAGTAAACGAGCCGGCCCCCGGAGATGATCCGGGGGCCGGTTTTGTTTTGTATTTACGGTTATTCGTTTTATAATTACTTTGTACCCCGGAGACACGCCATGACCGCCACCGAGACAGTCAAGCAGAAACGCGATGACATTCTGCGCCTGGTGCACGAGCGCGGGGCGTCCAACCCACGCCTGTTCGGTTCCCTGGCCCGCGGGGAGGCGCACTCCGGCAGCGATCTGGACCTTCTGGTGGACCTCTCCCCCGAGGCCTCACTGCTCGACCTGATCGCGCTCAAGCAGGATGTGGAGGCCCTGACCGGCTGCCGGGTGGACCTGGTTACAAGCGGGTCACTTTCGCCCTTCATCCGCGAGAGCGTGCTCAGGGACGCCAGGCCGTTATGAACCGTGACGAGATGTACCTCCGTCATATACTCGAATCGATCCGCCGGATAGAGACTTATGCCGCGGTGGGACAGGAGGAGTTCCTGGCCGCGACCCACTGGCACGATGCGGCGATCCGCAATTTCGAGGTGATCGGTGAGGCGGCCAAGCGGCTTAGCCCGGAGTTCAAGGACAGCCGCCCACATATTGACTGGAAAAGTATCGCCGGTTTCAGGGATTTTCTGATTCACCACTACATGGGTGTGGACTTGCCCGCGGTCTGGCGGGTGATAGAGAAAGACCTGCCCGAGTTGAAGAAGATAGTCGAGGCCGCCCTGAAAGACACAACTTGAGACAGGCATTTTGTAAGGCCCGCCTGTCCGCGGCCCATGCCGTGATCAAGGAGGGTGGCGCCAAGGTGGAAAGCGGCACCAAGTAAGCACCGCTCCGTCCCCCTTTCGCAAAGGGGGATTGAGGGGGATTTGACTGTAAACAAGACCGGCCCCTGGAGATAATCCGGGGGCCGGTTTTTTTTAGCTACTTTATATGACAGCTGCGCAGTTTTCTATTTAGTTGTTTGTCCATCCACAACAGTTTCGTCCTGGCTTACTCCAGCAGGGGGATTGCTGTTGTGATTTTTCAAGGAAGGCAGGTCCTCATATGAGGTGGTCGGGCCTGTGATCGAGAAACTGTCATTGCTGCAGGCAACCAACCCCACCGCCAGGACACACAGGATCAGGCCGATCAGTCGTTTCATAAAATCCCCCTCTGTTTCGGCGTTTGCACAGCGCAGCTTTTTTCGGTTATTTCTCCTATCTCAGGTTAATCTTTCCGGGGGGCATTTGTCAAGACATTACTGAAACGATTCAAATGAGTAATTACACAGCCTGGCTGCTGGCACGGGCGCTTCTTTTTTTGAAAAGGTTTCGATGGAGATATAACTGCAAACGAGACGGCCCCTCTCCGGAGATGATAAGGGTGCGGCGCGTTTATCTTTGAATACCTCCTAATTCGACAATACTCCGAATTCTTCCATCGCGCTGTTATCAAGTGAATCTTCTTGTCATTTCTGATTCAATTTTTTCTTGCAATTTATTTTGCCGTCGTGTAATGTTTTAAAATAGTGCAGCCATTTCAAGACAAATCTCAAAGCTATAAATGACAACACAAGAAGAAGACCAATGAGAAGAAAAGAGTTAAGTGCTATTTTATTAGACGATTTTGAGTTGTTTTTGAAAATCAATAATTTATTTGATGATTATGTGTCTGGTAATATTCTATGTGCTCAATGCAATTCACCTATAACTTCCCAAAATATTGCCATGATTTATTTTAAATATGGCTATAAATTTTACTGTGATACTCCCGGCTGCCTGAAGCCCCCTTTCACGGAACAGCACAATGACGATTAATGTGTATTTTCTCTCAATACCACTCGGCGCATTATTATTGCTAATCATGTATTTGATCAAGAATCCTGAGGCCATAGATAAATGGTCTGCTTTATATTATAAATACAAATTATTCAGAGACGAAAACGCGGAAAAGAAAATGATATCCTATAATCTTGACTACAAGATTAGTACTATTGCAAGAAAAATAAATATGGAAGCAGATGGGATAATTCCTTTTGGATTGAGATTAAAATGGAGAAATGCAGCAGAAGTTGACTCTTATGTCAAGATGAATGAAGTTATTGTTGTTCTCAGGAAACAAGACAATTGTGATCAAAACATCATAGATGCGTGCCAAGCCTTTGTTCCAAAAGCGCTTATTCCAAAATCTCGCAACTGCATAGACAAAAAAGCTTTAAACGCATTAGATAAATATGTAGTAAGAAAAATCCTTTCATCAGGAACCTACGATTCGGCTTATAATTTATTTATGCGCTCTATATATCAGCCGTTCTACAAAATGAATCCTTTAAATACCGCTCTCCTTGAATCGTATAGCGCATTGGATGAAATAGGTTTCTTTACCAGAGTAATGCTTGAAGAATTTCGCAGACTCGGAATGAAACTCTTTGGAACAACCGAGGAAGATAAATTTAGGGCTGAAACTCTAAGATTTATTCAATTTCTAAGTAATTTTCCAAATCGGCGCCCTGGTGAATTAACACCGCTAAGATTCACAGGACAAAAAATTTGTATTTCCATTATTCTGGTAGCAAGAAAAGAAACTCTTGATGAGCATGGGACTGAAGCATATATTCATAGACTTAGCATTGAAATTGACAGGGGCGCACAAAGGATTTACTTCTTTTCAAATGCACAAGAGACCGAAGAAAACATACATGATTTAAAAGGCAACATCATTAAATGGGTGCGAAGCGAGTTCACAAATATCAATGCAATTGAAACCGAATGTAAAAATATGCCCAGTATAAAGCTATTAAAAAAACAAGAATATTCATCAAAAGATTTCTTTAGAAAAAAAAGACGAAAAAGCAAATACCTCTTATATGAACCAGTTAGATAATATCAACACCTTGCCTTGATTCAATGTATTATGGTGTGTACAGTGATGGTATTCACCTGACACTCGCCTCTGAGAGTCAGGCTGCTTAGGC
>CAYLSM010000061.1:0-20716 GCA_964386505.1 uncultured Gemmatimonadales bacterium | reverse complement strand
TGCCCGCTCAAGGCTCCCTCGTATGCGAGTTTCAACCTGACCCGGTAGCCTTTCGGGCCGCTGAAACGGAACCTCCGCTCAACCTTATGGGTATAGTCCTTTGTATTTCCGTCTTCTTTATGCAAATGGACTATGGCTATGTTCGCGGGGGATAGATCAAAATAGACCGTGGGGTCGAAAGCCTTCACCAGGATTTCCAGCCTCTCCTCTCTCGACCCGCCCGGCCCCTGGAACCTGGCCCTGCCTTTCACCAGGCCGCTGACCAGGTCCGGCCCCGGTGTCCAGACAATCTTTTCCCAGCGGTCAGTAGCAGTGAAAACGAGGTTTTTCGGGCTGAACTCGCCAAACCTGGCTGCTGCGCCCCACTCGGGTCCCCGCCCGTACGCGCTGTTCGGATGATATACGTAGTCCAGGCTCAGCCGGGCGCCGCGTTCGGCCCGGGCTCTGAATTCCACCACGTTCTTGGTGAAATTGTCGTTTAAATCCAAATCACACTCTTTCGCGCTGTAACCATTCGCTCGCTGTATCTGCGGCTTGACCGGTGCAGCCATCCCAACCTCCCCCCGCCGGAGAATAAAACCCGCGATGTGCGGAAATCATGAATAAACACTAATGCACTAAAATAACACTTGTCCGCTTCGGCGTCCAGCGAAGTTGGTGCGTTTGAAGCGTTTAGCGCAAATAGTGCAAAATATTTTTCGCAGGAGTGTAAATATCAGTCATAACTCAGGCCGGGTAAGCGGGCAATCTCCGGGCTTGCCACGAGGCCGGAATCCATACGGTTTCCGCGCGCGCCGCACGCCGCTCCACAAAACCCTGGCCCGCCGGGAGCGGGCGGATTATTATTGAAGCCTGTGCAACAGGGATCAGTCCGCAGCGTGGCGGTTAGCCGCTCTTTCACCCATGAATGCCGTACCTGCACCCCGGGGGCCGCATGTCCAGACAGAGTGTTGTCAGTTCTCAAGCAGGCTCTTTCGCAATCCTCGCCGCGCTGGCCTTGCTCGCCTGCGGCCCGAAAAAGGAGGTCAGTCCGATGGCGCCGGTCTACAGCGCGCGCGTGGAAACCGACTCGGCCAGCGGCCAGCCGGTGGTGGTGCTCGAACGCACGGGAGGAGCGCACCCGATGAGTGTCCGGATCGCCCCGCAATCGGGCGCGAACCTGTTCAGCCTGACCTATGACGGCAAGGAAATGCTGTACTACGACCCGGACCTGAGCAAGCTGCCGGGCTTCCATTTCGGCACGCCGGTGCTGTATCCCGCCCCCAACCGGGTGGCCAAGGGCGTTTTCAGCTTCGAGGGCCGCACTTTCGACTGGGGAGTCAACGAGAAAGACCGTTTCCTGCACGCCCTGGTGCACTCGGTGCCCTGGGAGTACGAGCAGCCGGTGGCCGCGGCCGACAAGGCCGAGCTTCTCACCTGGCTCGATTTTGCACCCGGCACGCCCCTGTACGAGAAATTCGGTTTCAACCACCGTCTGAACCTGCGTTTCAGCCTGGATTCACTGGGGCTCAAATTCGCCTACGAGGTGGTGAACCGCGACTCGCTCACCATACCATACGGTTTCGCCATCCACCCGTATTTCAAGTTCATCGACGACCGCAACAACACCTTCCTCTGCGTGCCGGCCAAGGCCCACATGCAGGCCGAGGACCTGATGCCCACCGGCGCGCTGGACTCGCTGGACGGCAGCCCGTACGACCTTCGCACCCCCACCTCGGTGGGGCCGCTGGTGCTGGATGAGGTTTACTATGGGATGGAGCCGGACAAGCCGGCCTATCTCGAGTACCGCGACAGCGGCCTGCGGCTCACCCTTCTGAGCTCGCCCGAGTTCACCCACATGGTGGTCTACGCGCAGCCGCAGAACCAGTTTGTCTGCGTGGAGAACCAGACCTGCGCGACCGACGCGCACAATCTGTACGCCCGCGGCCTTCAGGATGTGGCCAACCTTCTGTTCGCAGGTCCCGGCGAGACAGCGGGCGGCTGGGTGCGGTTCCAGATCGAACCGCTGGCCCGCTGAACCGAACAGGGGGAAGAGTACGATTTTTCTCACGGGAGGGCCGTGCTAACGGCCCTCTCTTTTTAACCCCTAATCGCTGCGTTTTCTTGACACTAAGCTGGACTTATTTTATATACAGACTTCTGGAATTCTAACCGTGTACACTTGACGAGGTATTGCCATCAGGACGATTTCACCCGGGGAGTGCGATCCATGAAAAACTACGAGAGCAAGGACATACGTAATGTAGCTGTACTCGGTCACGGGAGCTGCGGCAAGACATCCCTCACCGGGGCGCTCGGTTTCGCCTCGGGCAGCTCCAAGAGGCTCGGTAGTGTGGATGAGGGCAACAGCCTGACCGATTTCAGCGAAGATGAAATCGAGCGCAAGATTTCAATCAACCTCTCCGTGGCTTTCGCCGAATGGAACAAGGCCAAGATCAACCTGATCGACACCCCGGGATACCTGGATTTCATAGGTGACGCTTACGCCTCGGTGCGGGCCGCCGACTGCGCCCTGATAGTCGTGCACGCGGTAAGCGGAGTCGAAATCGGCACCGAGATGATGTTCCGCCTGGTCGCCGGCCGCAAGATGCCCACCGCGATTTTTATCAACATGATCGACAAAGAACACGCCGATTTCGAGAAGGTGTTCAACCAGATCCGGGAGAGTTTCGACGGACATTTCGTGCCGCTGAGTATCCCGATGGGCCTGGGAGATAAGTTCCACGGCGTGGTGGATGTGGTGCGGCGCAAGGCCTGTCCGGCCGAGGCCGGCACGCAGAGGGGCGAGTTCAAGACCCAGGACGTGCCCGCCGACATGGCGGATGAGGTCGAGGCCGCCTACAAGGAATTCATCGAGAGCGTGGCCGAGATGGATGAGTCCCTGATGGAGAAATATTTCGCCGAGGAACCGCTGAGCGATGCCGAGATTTTCGCCGCCCTGCGCAAGGGCGTGGCCGAACGCTCGATCATCCCTGTGTTCTGCGGCTCGGCGGTCAAGACTTACGGCGTGCGCCAGCTTCTGGACGGTCTGGCCGAGATAATGCCCGACCCGACCATGATGCCGCCGCGGCCGGCGGTGAAAGCGGAGGGCGGTCAGGAGGTCCAGATCGAACTCAAAGGCTCCGACCCGGCCTGCGCCCTGGTGTTTAAGACAATCTCCGAGTCCCATGTGGGCGAGATGAGCTATTTCCGCGTGCTCTCCGGCACGGTCAAGACCGGTGACGAGTTGATCAACGCCAACCACAACAGCCCCGAGCGCCTCGGTCACCTCAGTATCTCGCTGGGCCATGAGCGCATCGAGGTGGAGCAGCTGGCTGCCGGCGACATTGGGGTGGTGGCCAAGCTCAAGGCCACCCACACCGGCAACACCCTGGCTGCCAAGTCGCGCTTGGTCAAGCTGGCTGACATCGAGTTCCCCAAGCCGGTGATGAACGTGGCGATCGAGCCGAAAATCCGGGGCGAGGAGGAGAAGATCGCCTCCGGCCTGCGTAAGCTGCAGGAGGAGGACCTCACCTTGCACAGCCATTTCGACCCCAGTCTGAAACAGATGATCGTCTCGGGCATGGGCGAGTTGCACCTGGACGTGGTCCTGTCCAAGCTCAGGCGCAAGTTCAATGTCGAGGGCGAGTACACCAAGCCGCGTATCCCGTACCGCGAAACGATCCGCAAGAAAGCCCAGGGCCAGGGCAAGTTCAAGAAACAGTCGGGCGGCCGCGGTCAGTACGGCGACTGCTGGGTCCGTCTGATCCCGCTGGAAAAGGGCGCCGGGCTCGAGTTCGAGGACTGTATCGTTGGCGGTGTGATCCCCGGAAAGTTCGTGCCCTCGGTGGAGAAGGGCGTACGTGAGGCGGCGAGCAAGGGCGTGCTGGCCGGCTGCCAGGTGGTGGATTTCAGAGCCGAGTGTTATGACGGCAGCTACCACACGGTGGACAGTTCCGATATCGCGTTCCAGATCGCCGGCAGCATGGCGTTCCAGAAAGTGGTGATGGAGGCCGACCCGGTGCTGCTCGAGCCGATTGTCAACGTTGAGGTGCTGGTGCCCGAGGAGTACATGGGCGATGTCATCGGCGACCTCAACTCGCGGCGCGGCCGGATCATGGGCATGACCAGCGAGGGTAGTTTCCAGAAAGTGGCGGCCAAGGTGCCCCTGGCCGAGATGTACAAGTACTCCACCTCGCTGCGCTCAATGACCCAGGGACGCGGCATGTTCACCAGCGAGTTGTCGCACTACGAGGAAACTCCGCGCGAGGTGCAGGAGAAAGTGGTTGAGGAGAGCCGCAAGGAGAAAGAGCAGGAATAGCCCGGCGGCCGAGCGTTTGAAAATCATGAGCCCCCGCGAGCGGGATGCGAGCGGGGGCTTTTTATTGCCCAAAAATAAAAGGCTTTGGGATCTGCAAATCCCAAAGCCTGGCTGCACAATCAGCTTCCGCGAAGAAGCCTGTCACCCGGGGCGGGTAACAGAGAAATGATTTGTGCAGTTACAGCCCTTGCGGGCTATTAATCTAATCGGCAAAATGAGAGAGAACTTTAAAAAATGACATTTCTGCAGTCCGGCAAAACGGTCCCCTCTCCGGCAAACCCATTAAATAAGGGCTTGCCAAGCGCGCCGGCCTGTGGTAAGCTCCTGCTTGAAACGGACGGACAAACAGGGAGCCACATTGAAAAAGATTGCCATTCTCTCCATAAAGGGCGGGGTGGGTAAGACCACCACCACGATCAACCTGGGCCACGGGCTTTCGCTCAACGGCCAGCGGGTGATCCTGATCGACTGCGACCCGCAGAACAACCTGGCCGAGATTTTCGACCTGGAGCTGGGCGGCGGGGTGAGTGATCTTCTGCTCGGGCGCCGGGCCTGGATGACCGAGGTGCGGCGTAACCTGTTTGTCATTCCCTCCGGCGGCCGGGCCATGATGGATGCCGAGTGGAAAGTCGCAGCGGCTGAAAAGCGTGAGCAGGTCCTGAGCGACAGCCTGGAGGACCTGGCCAACTGCGACTACGTGATCTGCGATTGCTCCAGCGCGATGAGCCTGGTCAATCTGAATGTCCTGCATTTCGTGGACTATGTTATCATCCCGGTGGGGATGGACTACTTTTCGATCAGCGGGCTGAAAAACACGTTCGAGATGGTGCGGGAGGTCTGCCGCAACAACCCGCGACACCAGCTACGCCTGCTCGGTATCCTGGCCACGCAGTTCGACCTGCGTACGCGGGTCAGCCGGGAAATATACGGCGTTCTGGGCCGCCTGTTCCCGAGCGAGCTGTTCAAGACCGTGATCAACGTGAACACCCGGCTCAGGGAATCCCCGGCCTACGGCAAGACCATTTTCGAATATGACATCGCCTCCAGCGGAGCGCGTGATTATTTCAAGCTTACCTCGGAGATTCTGGCGCATGAGTGAGATAAAATTTCCGCCGCGCGCGCTCACGATCGCAGGCAGCGATTCGGGGGGCGGAGCCGGCATCCAGGCCGACCTGAAAACGTTCCAGGCCTACGGCTGTTTCGGCATGAGCGCGATCACCGCCCTCACGGCCCAGAATTCCCGGGGAGTGCAGGGGGTATTCAAGGTGCCGGCCGAGTTTGTCGCGGCCCAGATCGACTCCGTGCTCGGGGATATGGGTGCGGAGGCGGTCAAGTGCGGGATGCTGGCCGATGGTGACATAATCGAGGCCGTGGCTGCGGCCCTGGAACGTCACGGCAAGCCGCCCCTGGTGCTGGACACGGTTCTGGTGGCCAAAAGCGGCGACCCGCTGCTCAAGGACTGGGCCGTTGAGAGCATGGTCGAACTTCTGTTCCCGCTGGCGGTGCTGATTACGCCCAACCTGCCCGAGGCGGAACGCCTGACCGGTCTGAGCGTCAAAGACCGCACGGGCATGCTGGAGGCGGCGAGAAAGCTGCAGACCATGGGCGCGCGGTCGGTGCTGCTCAAGGGCGGCCACCTGAGCGGGACACGTCTGCTGGACCTCCATCTTCTGCCCGACGGCCGCGTGCTGGAGTACGAGAACGAGCGGGTCGATACGAAGCACACCCACGGCACGGGCTGCACGCTCTCGGCCGCGACAGCCGCTGGCCTGGCCCGGGGACTCGACCTGGAGCGTGCGGTCAGCGCGGCCCGGGCCTATGTGCTGCGCGGCATCCGCCTGGCTCACCCCACCGGCGCGGGTTACGGCACTCTGGGCCATGCCCCGTTCGACCCGGACACAGTTTGATCGTCACCACCCCTTTCAAGACCGGGGACCTCGTCTGAGGCGGGACACCCGGCCTTCTCTCCTGATTTCATCCATCCATGCCGCAGGAAGGGATTCGCCGCATGTATCTCAAGAGTCTGTTCTGCGCTGCTCTGCTTTGCGTTTCCGGCTTCTTCTCGACTGCCACCCTGACTGTGGCCGAAAGCCCGGCTGCGCCCTGGCCGGTGGTGGAGCACGAACTCCATTACGCTGTGGCGCTGGAGAACCCGTTCCGGGACATCCAGGCCACGGCGGTCTACAACGGGCCTGCAGGCACGGAAACGGTGAAGCTGGAGGGGTTCTACGCCGGGGGTGACACCTGGCGTTTCCGCTTTGTCAGTCGCAGCGCCGGGGCCTGGAAAGCCGAGCTGAGCCTGGCCCGCGACGGCCGCACGGTGGCTACGCGGAGCGTTGAGTTCACGGTGGAGGAGGTGGCGCCACGCGGCTTTTTCCGGGTCAGCCGGACCAACTGCTACCGGTTCGAGTTCGAAAACGGCGAGCCGTTCTATCCGGTCGGCATCCAGCCCTGCGGCCACGACAGCGCCGGGCTGGACGGACCGCCGGCGGGTCAGGGCCATTGGCGCTCGGTGAGCATGGAAGAGTTCCTGGCCACCCACCGCGGGGCCGAGAACCTGTTCCGCATCCAGCTTGGCCAGGGCACCACGGCCGGCTGCGCCTGGCAGGTGATGGCCGACTCGCTCCACGAGGACCGCTACGGCCTGGCCGAGTTGAATAAGCTGGACGCCTTATGCCGCCTTCTGCGGGCAAACGATTTCTCCGTGATGCTGATCATGTTTCAGGACATGAGCCTCTGGGGCACGGCCCCCAACATTTTTGGCGACAACCGCGATCTGTCCGGTTGGAAAAATCCGGCCGATACCCGGCACGCCGCCGCGGTGGAGCAGTACCTGCGCTACATGGTGGCCCGTTTCGGGGCCTATGTGGATGTCTGGGAGCTGTTCAACGAGGACGCCTGGACACCGGATGCGCGGCTGGCACAGATGGCCGCCTGCGTGCGCGGCTGCGACCCCTACCGCCACCCGGTCACCACCACCTACGAGCGCCCGAGCCAGCCCTGGTGCGACCTGGTCACGGTCCACGAATACATGTGGCTGCCGCCCAACCAGATCGACCAGCACCTGACCCACGAGTTCGCCCGTTTCAAGAGTTTCGGCAAGCCGGTGCTCTACACCGAGTTCGGCAACCAGGGCGAGCTGTCCAACCGCGACCCGGTCAAGTGGCGGATCGCGGTCTGGACCGCGTTCATGAACGAGTCCTCGCTGCTGTTCTGGAGCATGGGCGGAGTTATCACCCCGGACCGGGACAAGCCGGTGCGGGGCAATTCCAACGCCTACCTGGGGCCCGAGGCGCGGCAGTATTTCCGTATTTTTCACTGTTTGACCGACAGTGTTCCGCTGTCCCTGCGGCCGGTGATGACCGGTTTCGGACAACTGGGGGACGAGGTCCGGCGCTATGGCCTGTCCAACGGCGAGCTGAGCCTGGTCTATCTTCAGCACTACACCAGCCATGCCAGCGCGGCCAAGGCTGAGGTGTATGTCTGGACCGGTGACGGGAAATTCAGCATCACCTGGATCGACCCGTCCACTGGCGAGACTGTCGCCCGTGACCAGGCCCAGACCCCGGGCCAGGTGCTGATTGTCAACTCGCCCGAGTTCAAGGTGGACCTTGTGGCCCGGATCGAGCGGCTGGGAGAGGCGACACAGTAGGGAACGGGAAAACAGGGTACGGCATGCCGTGCCCCTGCGCAAAACAAGGGTAGAAAACGCGTAGGGGAGGGTTTAAAACCCTCCCCTACATTGTTTGTCGCGCTATGTTATCTTTTCTTACGCCAGGTGCGCCCGCGGGCAGCCGTCGTCCACGTACCCGTCCCGCAGGTAGAACAGGGTCAGCTCGTTGGCGCTGGGAGCGAGCTTCTCGTTCCAGGAGCGCATTTCCTCGGCGTCCATGGGCTTGAACGTGCAGGCCATTTCAACCGCCCGGTCCACGTCGCGGGTGTTGCTCATGCCCAGGGCCATTCCGTGCACCGGAAGGCTGAACCCATAACGCAGCAGTACATCCGGCGAGGCTTTGTCCGGTTCGTTGGCTCTCTGGATCAGGCGTCGCTGTCCCATGATCTTGAACGCCCAGACTCCGATCCCCTGGCTGTTGGCCAGCGGGATGGACAGCTCCTCGAAACTCGTGCCGGGGTTCTCCTCGAACTCGCCCAGGAACGGCACCTTGCTGGCGTTGGCCGCGTGCAGCGAGGTGTCGAAATTGAAGCGCTTGAGCGCCTCGGCCAGGGCCACCGGGTGGTTGTGGCTGGTCACGCCGATATAGCGCACCACGCCCTGCTCTTTCAGTTTGACCAGGGTGTCCAGGGCGCCGCTGCTGAACATGGCGTCCACGTCCGACATCTTGGCCAGACCGTGCATGTTGGCCACGTCCACATAGTCGGTGCGGTAGCTTTTAAGGGTCTCCTCCACCTGCTGCATCACTTTGTCGCCGGGAGTGGTGGGCAGGTACTTGGTGCTGAAATAGACCTCCTTGCGGTGCGGCTCCATCGCCTCGCCGATACGCCTCTGGCTGCGCCCGCCGTCATAGTCCGCCCCGGAGTCGAAAAAGTTGATCCCCTTGCTGAACGCATACTGTATCAGGGACACCGCCTCCTGATCGTCCTTGACCATGCTCAGGGCGCTGCCTCCGCCCAGGGCCACGGTGGAGGCGATCATATCGGTTTTACCCAGCTTGCTTTTCGGGCAGACATACGCCGTGGCGCCGCTTCCGCCGCCTTTCTGCGAGCAGCCGGCCGCGGCCGCTCCCGCACCGAGGATCGCCGCACCGGCGGCCCCGATCCGGATGAAATCGCGGCGGCTGAGGTTGTCCAGCGGGTTTTTATCTTTCCTGTCCATGGCTTGGTCTCTCTCCGGTTGAGGTTATTTGGCGCTCGCTGTGGTGTCTTCCAACTCGGTGATATCTATTCCCAGCGCCACTGCGGTGGCGGTCATGATGGTCCAGCTCGCCACCGAGGCCCCGGCCACCGCCTCCACGGGCAGGCTCTGGGACTCGATGATGCGCTGAGGGATCAGCCTCGCCGCGGCCGGGTTGACATGGCTGCTGTCGACAATGGTGATCGCGGTGACTTTGCAGTGCTCCACTTTCACCCGCACCGTGGCCGCCACGGTCAGGTTGTAATCCGCCACTTTCTCGTCGTAATAGCCCTCGAACTCGCCGTCACAGGTGTCGATCGTGGCATGGTCCATCAGGTTCACGATCCGGGGCGCGGGGATCGAGCTGCCGGCCGTGGCCTGGCTGTCCGCCGGGGCGGCCGCGGTGCTGGAATCGCCGGTCTGGGCGGGCTGGCCTGAACAGGCCAGAATGATCGCGCTTGAGATTAAAACGGCAAAACTGAGCGAACGTTTCACAGGCTTTTCTCCGGTCGGATCACTGGGTTCGGGTCGATTGCTCTGCGGGCCGGGCGAGTGGTTCTGGCCCGCTGCGGGCAGGGTCGGAGCGCTGACAGTCCGTTCTCAAAATAAAGCCGGTAACCCCCTGAGCGCAAAGAAAAAACACCGCTTCTCAGCCCGTATTTGGGTCCGGCCTTGACAGGGGCGCGCCTGCGGCTCAATATTAACTCTCCGCCAGGCAGTCTGCGGCGCGGTGCACCTGAATCCGAGCGGATATCCCGCCCGAGCGGGATTCTGATTCTGCATATCACTGACAGAAAGGGAAAACTGAAATGAGCAAATTTGACGACTCGAACATGCGGCGGCGGGAGTTTCTGACCCGGATGGGCCTGGCTGGAATGGCCCTGCCCCTGGGGCTGGGAGCGGCCTGCGGCAAGCCTGGAGCGCCGGCGGCCACGGCCGGAGCGGCCGCAGACACGGCCACTCTGAGCGCCACCGTCGGTGGTGGCCCCAAGGTGGGCCTGTGCACGATCGCCTTCCAGGAGAGGCCGCTGTTCGAGGTGCTGGAGCTGGCGGCCCAGGTGGGTTTCGACGGCGTGGAGCCCTGGGGCAAGCCCGACCACCTTCCCCTGACCACTCCGGATGATCGCGTGCGCGAGATACGGGCCAAGCTGGACAGCCTGAACCTGGCATGCAGCCACTACGGCAGCTACGTCCGCCTGGGCGAGGAGCATCCCGCCGGGGAACAGAAAGCCAACATGCAGCGCTCGCTCGAGATCGCCGGTATTCTGGGTACGAAAATCGTGCGTATCTGGGCCGGGGACAAGAACAGCGAGCTGCTCTCCGCTGCCGACTGGGACCGCATCGTGGAGGACGCCAAACTCTACTGCGGACTGGCCGAGCCGCTGGGCATGGAACTGGCCATGGAGATGCATGGCAACACCCTGACCAACCGCGCCGCGGCCATGGTCGAGTTGATCGACAAGGTGGGCAGCCCGGCCCTCAAGGCCAATTTCCAGATCCTTAACGACTCCGAGGACCCCTACGAGCGCGCCCGGATTGCCGCGCCCTACACGGTGATGGTGCACGCCCAGAATGTCGCCCCGGGCGGCGGTGAGCAGCAGTCGCTGATCTCGGAGGGAACGGTGGATTTCAATAAGATATACGGTATCCTGGCCGCAGCCGGGTTCAAGGGCTATTTCGAGGTCGAGTTCGTCAAGGGCAGCGCCTACGAGGAAAAGGTCGACTCCCTTCAGCGAGACTGCGCCTACCTCAAGAGCATCGGCAAGACAGCCTGAAGCCCGGGCGGCACGAAGTCATCCCATAGTGCAAAAAAACAGGGGCGGGTTTCACACCCGCCCCTGCCTCGTTTCGGCAAAGATGAAAGCCCAGCCTAATCGATCACGCTCTCCCAGCCCATCTTCGCCAGGATACGGTACAAGGTGATCGCCATCACCAGCGACACCCCCAGGCAGAGCACGCCCACCCCGGTTTCCTGCAGCAGCAGCTTGCCCACGCCGAACAGCACCCCGTAGATCATCAGCACTGCGGCGATCCAGCAGAGGAACATGGCCGGGTAGCCACGGTCACCCTTGACCTGCGGCATCTCGGCGGCCACCTTGCGCCAGCCCGGCCCGCCCGGATGCACCTGACGGTAGAAAGCGTGCAGGTGCTCCTTTTTCACCGGACTGGTCAGGAACGTGACAGTCAGCCATACGATTGTCGTGAACCCCACGATGTAGTACAGGGTGCCGGGGAACTCGATGTGGGTGAACAGCTTGATGTAGCTGTAGGCCACAAACGGCGCGATCAGGCCGGAAATCTCGCTCCAGGCGTTGATCCGCCACCAGTACCAGCGCAGGATGAAAATCAGTCCCACGCCCGCGCCGCACTCGATCACGAACTGCCAAGCCGAGGTGATGGTCTGAAGGCCCATGGTGATCATCAGCGAGACTGCCATCATCAGCAGCGTGGTCCAGCGGCTGATCGTGACATAGTGTTTCTGGTCAGCCCCGCGGCGCACAAAACGGGTGTAGAAATCGTTGACCAGGAAACTGGTGCCCAGGTTGAGCTGGGTGGCGATGGTCGACATGTATGCAGCGAAGAAAGCCGCGATCAGCAGGCCCTTGAGGCCCACCGGAAGGTAGTCGCGGATGATCAGCACGAACCCGTCACCGCGCTGGTCCACCGGCAGGTTGGGGTAGAGGATCAGCGAGGCCAGGGCGACCAGGATCCAGGGCCAGGGACGGATGCAGAAATGGCCGATGGTGAACCAGAGGGTGGCCAGAAGACTGTGCTTCTCGTCCTTGGCGCTCATCATGCGCTGGGCGATGTAACCGCCGCCGCCCGGCTCGGCTCCCGGATACCAGCAGGCCCACCACTGCACGCCCACATAGGCCAGCAGCGCGGGCAGGGTTAACTTGAGCACCCCGGTTGCACTTCCCAGGTCGCCCCCTCCGGCCACCGAGGGCAGGAAACGCAGGGTCTCGGGACTCAACTTTGACTTAATTCCGGCGATGCCGCCCACCTCGGGCAGTTTGACCGCCACCACCGCCAGCACGATGCAGCCCAGCATGGCGGTCAGGAAATGCAGGGCGTCCACCACCGCCGAGCCCATCAGGCCGCTGGCCGCGGTGTAGAGAACCACGATCCCCATGCAGCAGGTCAGTACGATCCAGGGGTTCTCCCAGCCCATCGTGATCCGCAATATCTTGAACATCGCCAGGTTGACCCAGGCGATCACCACGCTGTTGATGAACAGGCCCAGGTAGATCGCACGGAAACCGCGCAGGAAAGCCGCCGGCTTGCCGCTGTAGCGCAGCTCGATGAACTCCACCTCGGTCATGATCCCGGAGCGGCGCCACAGACGGCTGAAGAAGAACACCGTGAGCACGCAGCCCAGAAGGAAATTCCACCAGAACCAGTTACCCGCCAGACCGTACTTGCCCACCAACTCGGTCACGGCCAGTGGTGTATCGGCGGCGAAAGTGGTGGCGATCATCGACGTGCCGGCGATATACCAGGGCAGGTTCCGCCCGCCCAGGAAAAAGTCCTGTGTGCTCCGCCCGGCCCGACGCGCAAAGTACAGCGCCACCACCAGGACCAGAACAAAATACCCGAAGAAAATCAGCCAGTCGAGCATGTTCATGGACATCGGCGGTTCCCCTGTTGATGTTACGAGTGTACTGCAATGGAAGGGTTGATGCTGCGAGGTGACAATGCGCTGACAAAATAAATGCGGAGGCTCGATTATGCCACTTTTTAATTCGCCCTTGCCGCCGCGGGCGCGAAAACCTTAGATTGAGCGAGAGGCTGATACATAATTTCCGATAGAGCCGGAAAGCGCAGGGGTGCGCTCCCGGCCGTCTGACAGAGAATGAAATCAAAAGTCGATTCTAAAGGGGAGGATGTTGAGATGGCGGAGTTAAGATTCGGCACGGGCGGAGTGCCGCTCTCGGCGAAAGACCGCAGCATCGCGGCTGGGATAAAGCGCCTGGTGGAGCTGGAGCTGGACCACATGGAGATAGAGTTCGTCCACGGGGTGCGCATAACCCAGGCCGCGGCCGAGAAGGCCGGCGCTCTGGCGCGCGAGAGCGGGATAACGCTCACCTGCCACGGACCCTACTATATCAACCTCAACAGCGAGGAGGCCGACAAGCGCGAGGCCTCGGTGCGGCGCATCCTGGAGACCGGACGGGCCGCGCACTGGCTGGGTGCGAAGAGCATCACTTTCCACCCGGCGTTCATGCTCAAGAACAGCGAGGCCGAGGTGCACGCCGTAGTGCGGGATGCCCTGAGGGACATCCTCGATACGCTTTCCCGGGAGGGAATAGCCGATGTCCGGGTCAGCCCCGAGCTGACAGGCAAGGAAAGCCAGTTCGGAAGCCTCAGGCACCTTCTGGCCCTGGCCGCTGAGGTTCCCGGCCTTCGTCCCTGCATCGACTTTTCACACTACCACGCCCGCACCGGGGGCAAGCAGAACACCTACGAGGAGTTCTGCGCAACCCTGGAGGCGATCCAGAACACCCTGGGGCGTGAGGCCCTGGAACACCTGCACATGCATGTCTCGGGTATCAACTACACGGCCAAGGGGGAGCGCAACCACCTTGTGCTCAAAGAAAGCGACCTCGAATACGTAGCGCTGATGCGTGCGCTGCGCGAATTCGAGGTCGGAGGCTGGCTGGTCTGTGAAAGCCCGAACCTGGAGGACGATGCCCGGCTGCTCAAGGACACCTGGTCAGCGGTCCCGTCCGGTAAATGAGGCTGCGGATTCAGATTTCCACAAAACGGTCTTTTGGAGCGCCGCAATCCGGGCAGAAATCGGGTGGCTCCTCGCTGTCCTGACGGTAGCCGCAGATCGTGCAGACCCAGGTTTTCATTGTTTTCCCCACACTTGAGGTTGAAAAAGCCGGCCAGGGAGTGTGCAGGCCGGGACGGTCGAGCCGGGTGAATTGGCTGTGCGGCGCGCCACACCAGGGGCAGTGCGCGGGTGGCTCGGCTCCCTCGTGGACATAGCCGCAGGCCGTGCAGTGCCAGCGGGTCATGCGAGCCTCACAGGTGCGGTCGTTCCGTTCAATCCCCCCGTGAAACCGGTCACACACCCCGACGGCTTCGCCGCCACCCCTTTATTAGAGCGGATTTTTCGCCCATGCTCAGGCTGACGGGCCTTCTTCCCCCTTTTCCAAAGGGGGATCGAGGGGGATTTAATCCATATAGTCGGGCACGGCATGCCGTGCCCCTACAGGACACCTTCTTTCCTGTCCTTCTATCGGCAGTGACCCCGAGGCCTCAGACATTGAACCGGAAATTGATGATGTCCCCGTCCTGCACCGGGTAGGTCTTGCCCTCCAGGCGCAGCTTGCCCAGTTCCTTCATCCGGTTCATGTTCGGCTCGGCGCTGAAATCCTCGTACGAGACCACCTCGGCGCGGATGAACCCGCGCTGGATGTCGGAATGGATTTTGCCTGCCGCGTTCACCGCGTCCGTGCCCCGGTTGATGGTCCAGGCCCGCACCTCGTCCTTGCCCACGGTGAAAAAGCTGATCAGGTCGAGCAGGGCGTAGGCCGCGCGTATGAACTTGGGCCGCGCCGGCTCGTCGATGCCCATGGCCTCCAGGAACTCGGCCTGCTCGGAGGGTCCCAGCTCGCTGATCTGCTGCTCGAGGGCCGCGCAGAACGCGATCGCCTCGCCACCGAAACGCTCTATGAGCGCCGGGTCGGCCTCCAGGTTGGACTCGCCCGTGTTGATCAGCACCAGGCGCGGCTTGAGGGTGAGGAACTGGAACCCGGCCAGAAGGCGCTTCTCTTCCTCGCTCAGGCCCAGCTCACGCAGTGGCTTGCCCTCGCCCAGGGCGGTGTTGCAGCGTTCGAGCAGCACATGCTCGGCTGAGCCGCGCTTGCTCTCCTTCTCCAGCCGGGCCATTCGCTTTTCGATGATCATCAGGTCGGACAGGGCCATCTCCTCTTCCAGCGAGGTGACATCCGCCGCCGGGTCGATACGGTTCAGCGGGTGGCTCACCGCCTCGTCCTCGAAGGCGCGGGCGACCACGGTGAACGCATCCACCGTGCGCATGTACGACAGACTCTGCGCGTCGATCCCGCCCGTGCCGGTGGCGGTGATCCCACCCACGTCCACGAAGCTTATCTCGGCGAAGGTGGTCTTCTTGGGCTGGAAGATTTCGCTCAGACGGTCGATGCGGTTGTCCGGCACTTTGATCAGCCCGACATTGGCCTCTTTGCCGCTGGTGATGAAACCGTCCACCCGGGCGTGCAGGCCGGTCAGGGTGTTGAAGACAGTGGTTTTTCCGGAGAGTGGGTAACCGATCAGGGCTATTTTCATTTTCTTAGGCCGTGAACAGACAGTCGGCGATTGGACAGGGATTCAGAGTGATGTACAGGCCGCTCACCGCGGCTTGCGCGGACCGGGCAGATACTTTGCATGAAAAGCCCGGCCGGAGACTGGAAAGTCCGGCCGGGCTGACATGTGTGAGGGTCGACTCAGTTGTTATCGTCCCGGCGGGGCGCGCTATTCTGCTGGCCACCCTGCTGCGGCGGCTGCTGGGAACGGTTGTCCGAGTTGTAGCGGGGACGGTCGTCCCGGTAGTCTTCGTCGGAGGAGCCGGGAAGCTCGTTCTGAAGGTCTTTCAGACCTTTCTTGAATCCGCGGATGCTTTTGCCCAGCGAGGTTCCGATCTCCGGAAGACGCTTGGCGCCGAACAGCAGCAGGGCGATGAACGCGATGACAAGCAGTTCGGTAGTGCCGATATTCGGTAACATGGCAGAGCCTCCTTGTGGCCGGGCGTTTAATTTGGCCGGCGTTTTGCTTTCGCTTGTGTGTCCAGAGGTTGAACTTCCGCCCGTCAATTCCCCTTGAAACGCTCAATGCTAAGATAAGCTAAGAATAAATGCCTGAAAAGTAAAGAGTAATTATTTTTCAGCCCCGGTCAGACTGCGCCATAACAACTCGGCTGACTTGACCACGGCGCGCCAGCGTACCTGCTCGCGGTCACCGCCGAAAGAGAAATGCCGCACCGTTGTTCCGCCGGGTCCTGCCAGGGCGATAAACACCGTGCCCACGGGCTTTTCGGGGCTGCCGCCCTCCGGCCCGGCAATCCCGGTCAGCGCCAGGGCGTAGTCCGCGCCGGAACGCTGACAGGCACCCTCGGCCATGGCCCGAGCCACTGGCTCGCTCACCGCGCCGTGCGCCTCGACAAGCGCAGGGTCAACCCCCAGGAAAGTGCTCTTGGCGGCGTTGGAGTAGCTCACCACCGCACTGTCCAGGTAGCGGCTGCTGCCCGGGGTGTCGGTGAAGGTCTTGCTCAGCCAACCGCCAGTGCAGCTTTCGGCCAGTGCCAGCCTCTGGCCGCGTTCGACCAGGATATCCCCATCCACCTGGAACAGGTCGCGCTCATCGCGGCTGTACACGCCCTCGGCGGCCACCGCGGCCACGTGGCCGGCGATCCGCTCCACTGTTCCGCTGTCCGCCACGGCCAGGCTCGGCGGAGGCGAGACAACCACATCCACCAGCCCGCCTTTGGGATAGTAGCTCAGGTACTCGCGGTCCGCCTCGACCAGGCCAGCCTCGATACGCTCGGCCAGCACGCTCTCGCCGATACCCACCGTGCGCACGACCGCGGAGGGACGGACCTGACCGCCGAAACGCCGCTTGAGCAGAGGCACCACCTGCTCGTCGATCAGCACCTCCATCTCGACCGGTACGCCTGGCAGCAGGAACAGCATCCGTCCCGCCTCCTCCAGCATCAGCCCGGGAGCCGTGCCGCGACGGTTGGGCAGGACAGTGGCGCCCTCCGGCACCAGGGCCTGTCCCAGACTGCGCTCCGGTACATATGTATACCCCATCCGGCTGAAAAGGATTTTCAGGTGCTGCATCACGTTTTCGTCCTGCACCAGGTTCCTATTGAAGAAACGGCAGGCGGCGCTTTTCGTTACATCATCCCGGGTGGGTCCAAGTCCGCCGGTGGCGACAATCACTGTCACGCTGTGGAAAGCCTCCTCCAGCGCCCCCAGGATCGCCGGGTCGTTGTCATCCACGGTGCGAACCTCGCGCACGGCGAAACCGCCGGCGTAAAGGGCCTGCGAGATGTACTGCGCGTTGCTGTTGAGGGTGCGCCCCTTAAGGATTTCGGCGCCGATGGTCAGGATGGTCACATCCATAGTTTCAACCCCAGAATGACAAGCAGGGCCCAGGCCCCGGCGAAAATGTCATCGGTCATCACGCCCCAGCCGGCGGGGAGATGCTCGGCGCGGCGGGCGGGAAAAGGCTTCACGATGTCGAAGAAGCGGAACAGCAGGAACGCCACCCCCAGCCAGACCAGCGAGTGTCCGTCGATATAGGCTGCCGAAAGGCCCATCCCGGCCACCTCGTCGATCACCATCCGGCCGTTGTCGTGGCCCCAGTACTTTTCCGCCTGCGTGCAGACCGCCACTCCGACAAAATAGACTACAGCGGTGGCGGCCAGGGCCACGGGAAGGTTCCACCAGGCGGCGCAGAGCCAGATGATCACTGCGGCCAGGAACGATCCAGCCGTGCCGGGCGCGATCGGGCTGAGCCCGCTGCCCAGACCGGAGGCGAGCAGCTTGACCAGGAATTTCATGCGCGGGACCGCCGGAGGATGATCGGAAGGTTGCGCACCACGTATTCGGCGGCTGAGATCAGCGAGAGGGCCACCACGGCCAGGATCGTGATCCGGTTGAGCCAGTGGTGCAGCGGCGCGAACCAGGGGAAGGCGAAATCGGGGTGGAACTCGATCATCCGGCCGTGGATCACCTGGACAATCACCGAGCCGATGAAGAACATCTGGCTGGCAGTCTTGAACTTGGCCAGACGGCTGGCGGCGAAGATATGGCCGGTCCACATCCCGTAGTAGCGCAGAAGGGTGACCAGCAGCTCGCGGCCCAGCAGGATCAGCAGCACGCTCAGGGTCACGTACTGGAATGCGAACACCCGGTCGCTCAGCAGGTAGAACGGCACCAGGGTGGCGGCCAGCAGCAGCTTGTCAGCCACCGGGTCGACCAGCTTGCCGAATGTGGTGATGTTCTGGTGGCGCCGCGCCAGGATACCGTCGTAGATGTCGGTCAGACCGGCGGCGACGAACAGGTAGTAGGCCAGGATGAAGTCCCAGAGCGAATGGCCGCTCAGGATCAGCCAGGCGATCACCGGGCAGAGGACGATCCGCGCCAGGGTCAGAAGGTTGGGCAGGTGACGGTGGCCGAGAAGTCCGTTGCCGTTGGGGCGGGCCGCTTTGGTTTGTGTTTTTGTCTCAGTCATGGTCGAGCACGTGGCGGCCCCGCAGGGCCTGGCTGATTGTGAAAGAGTCGGCGTACTCCAGATGCCCGCCGGCGGGAAGTCCGCAGGCGATCCGGCTCACTTGGATACCGCGCCCGTCGATCAGGCGCTGGATGTAGAGAGCAGTGGCGTCCCCCTCCACGCTGGGGTTGGTGGCCACGATCACCTCGCGCACCGGGGTCTCCCTGTCCTCCAGCCTCCGGCTGAGAAGGTCGAACGAGAGCTGCTCCGGTCCCACCCCGTCCAGCGGGCTCAGGTGACCGCCCAGCACGTGGTACATTCCGCGAAAAGTGCGGCTGGTCTCGATGGCCCGGATGTCACTCGGCTCCTCGACCACGCAGAGCAGGCCGCGGTCACGTTGCGGGTCGGTGCAGATCTCGCAGGGGTCGGTCTCGGTGATGTTGCGGCAGCGGGAGCAGAAAAACACGTTCTCTTTCAGCTCACGCAGCGAGTCGGCCAGTTGAAAAGCCACCTCATCCGGGGCCTTGAGCAGAAAGTAGGCCAGCCGTCCCGCGGTTTTCTCCCCGATGCCCGGCAGACGGGCAAAAGACTTGATCAGCTTTTCCACACTGCGCGACATGTCAGCCGCCGAAAATGGTCGAAAGGAAGCCCGGCAGGCTCATGCCGCCTGTCAGACGGTTCATTTCCTCGCCCAGCATGGCGCGGCTTTTCTCCAGGGCGTTGTTGACCGCCGCGGTTACAAGTTCCTCCAGCATCTCGGTGTCCTTGGAGTCGAGGACATCGGGGTCGATGCGTATTTCGAGCAACTCCTGCTTGCCGTTGACCACGGCGCGCACCATGCCGCCGCCGGCTGCGCCCTCTATTTTCTGATTCTCCATCTGGTTCTGCATCTGCTTGAAACTTCCCTGCAGCTTCTGAGCCTGTTGCAGCAGTTGCGTTATGTTGTTCATTTTTCATCCCCGCCGTTAACACGGCTTGCGAAGCGGGTTGAAAGATTGCCGTCTGCACCCCCCAGTGGCGGCGCGGACGACTGGGTGAATCTCTAACGTCAGAGCAATTCCGGGTTGAACATCTCGTTGACCCGGGACAGGGCCGGGTCGGTGCGACAGAGCATCTCGAACGACTGCGCGGCCGGGCTCTCATCCCCCGAGGCCGGGGGACGCTCCCCAACGGGGATGGGCGCACTGTCCACCAGGTGCAGCTCGAGGTCCAGTCCGTTCAGGCCGAGCATCTCGTCCAGGACCGCGCTGATTAGGCTGCGGTTCTCGGCCGCGCGCAGCTTCTCGCAATCAAATTTTCGCGACCGGTCAATATCCAGACTAAGCCGCCGGCTGTCGAAAGCGCCGGGCGTGGTCGCGCCCAGGGCCAGCCCAAGGGCGTTGCGTTTAAGTTTCACCTGCTCCACGATCCGCGGCCAGTGCTTGCGTATCAGCGCCAGATCGGCCGGGCCGGAATACTCGATCCGCTGTGGTTTGGCCGCTGCAGCCGCCGGAGCGGCCTGCGGAGCGGGCGCGCTTTCGACAGGCGCCGATTGGGCATAGCTCCGCTCGGGCGGCGGCTCCACAGGACGGGGGGCTGCCGCGGGTCGCGTAGGGGCCGCAACCAGCGCAGGTCCGCTGTCGCGCACCTGGCGCGGCATTGGTGCGGCGGGCGCTGCCGCGGGACGCGGACGGGGCGCCGACGCCGGGGCGCTGCTGTCGGACTCCAGGCGGGAGATCAGCTCGGAGATATCGGCGCTGCGCTCCAGCAGGGCCAGGCGGATCAGAAGCAGCTCCAGGCAGATACGCTGCTGCGAGCTGCGCTTGAATGTCTCCTCGAAGCCCAGGACCAGGTGCAGCGAACGCACCAGGTCCTCGAGCGCGAAACGCCCGGCCAGCTCGCCGTAACGCTCGCGGTAACCGGCCGGAATATCCTCCAGGCGGGACGGGTCCGCGCCCAGGCGCAGGACTATCAGGTTGCGGATGTGGGCGCTCAGCTCCTGGAAGAATTCCTCCAGGTCCACGCCGCTATCCACCAGACGGTCCACGAATCCCACCACTCCCAGGCTGTTTTTCTCGGCCAGCAGGCCGGACAGCTCAAGGAACAGCTCACTGTCGAACACCCCCAGCACCTGGGCGGCCAGCTCGGCCGTGAAATCGGAGCCGCAGAAAGCTATCACCTGGTCGAGCAGGCTCAGGGCGTCGCGCATCGCGCCGCCGGCCTTACGCGCCACCATCTCCAGCACCGCGGGCGGAGCGGACAGACCCTCGCGGCTCAGCACCTCGGCCAGGTGCGTCTGCATCTCGGCCGGGGGCACGGCCTTGAAATCGAAACGCTGACAG
>CAYLSM010000060.1:0-21745 GCA_964386505.1 uncultured Gemmatimonadales bacterium | reverse complement strand
CAAAGTTACCTTCGCCTGCTACTCTTACTTTCATTTCATGGCATGGTAATAAACCACTCTTATTCAATTGTTCGATACTCAATACGGTTTCATGGTGAATTATGTCTGTATCTCGATTTTCTCCCTCGGCTGGATTGGGCGGCGCTGGCCGCTCTGGCCGGTCACCATGACCCGCATGGCATCGTTGTAAATGGTCTCACCGTTTGGCGGGGTGTAGGGAGGGCTCCATTTGGCCGGATCGATACTGCTCTCTGTCAGGACCACGAACAGGTTCAGGCTGTCCAGGCTGACTGTCGCGCTGCCGGTCAGTTCGACTTTCACCAGTCCGGAATCGGCGGCGTTGGCCGGCTGACGCCCCATCAGGGAGATTGTCAGGGTGCTGTTTATCTGACGGAAGTCATAGAAAGACGAGTAAGTCAGATAGTCGGGGTATATCTCCTTGGCCCCGTCGATAAAAAGATCGGGCGTGGATTTCTGACCCAGGAAATTAACCCGGATGGTGGGAGTTTCAAACCCGACATCCAACACGTGGTAGCGGATCATGGCGATCGCCGCACCGGTCTCCAGAAAAGTGTCGTCCAGGTACTTGTTGGAGATTAAACAGGAGCTGCACCAGGAGGCAGTGAACATCTCGAACAGGACTTTCTGACGGCTCACACCGCCGTTGTCGTTCAGCACCACCTGGCCCTTCCAGGCATCCATGCCGCCGTTCAGACGGTAAAGCCGGTTGTTAAACTTTCCTCCCGGCAGGGACTCCAGAAACTGTGATGCGCTGGCCGAGCGCGTGCCGGATTTGCAGATCACCACAATCGGGCCGCTGGCCGGGAGCTTCCCGTAGCGTTTCTGCAGGACCCCGGTGGTGTAGGGAAAGAGCACGGCGCCTGGGATGTAGCGGGCGACATACTCATCCTGCTCCCGCACATCCAACAGATAAGGCGGGCTGGAGGCCTTGAGCCAGCCTGACAGCGAATCCGGAGAGATGTCCACGTAGGCGAGCAGCGCATCCGGCCGGAGACACAACCCCATCGCGGCCAGCAACCACAGGACCATTACCTTTCCGGCATTGTGCTTCATTTTCCGCCTCTCTCCGGTCAGCCTTAAAGGGAAAGTCCCTCATTTTAGAAAAACAGGTTCATCTCTGCGCGCATTCCTTTGAAACCGGGTATATACTTGCACAGACCGTTGGAGCACATCAGCCCCTCGCGCTGGGAGCCGTAGAACAGGTTGAATGTACCGCCGTTTGTCAGACGCAGGCTGAGTTCGGCAAACGGCCATTTGCGGTTTTCCCCGGGCAGTGTCTGCTTGCCGGTGAACTCGGTCCCGACAGTGAAAATGACCCGTTGCTTCCAGCCCAGTCCGGCCGCGGCGTAGTTGTTGAACCAGTTGTCCCGCTCCCGCTCGTAGGGGAAACCCTTCTCATGGATGTGCTGTGTCTCGAGGTCCAGGTGCAGGGACATCCAGGGCGAGGCCAGCCACTCGAGCTGCATGGGCAGGGTGTGCACCATCTTTTTATCGCCGGCGTTGGATATCAGCATGTATTCGGTGATCTTGCGGTAACCGTAGCCGCCCTGAAGCCTCCAATTATCGTTCGGCCGCCAGCGGATGTCAATGAAAGTGTCCCAGCGCGGGTCGAAGCGCTGGGAGAGGCTGGGAAGGAGCGGATAACCGCCGCGCTTACGTTTCCACTTTCCACCATCCACCGTGGGCGGAAACAGCAGGTCGGCCTCCGAGCTCAGGCTTGCCACGGCCTGCACATCCAACCGCTCCGAAAGGGAGAGGTTAAGTTCGAGCTGCATCCCGATCTCGTTGTCCGGGTTGGAGGTCATCGGGTAGCGGTTGAGCAGGTGGTAGAGGTGTTCTTTGTACACCGTGGGCGGATACTGGAAGATCGAGGGACCGGTGGTGTGAATCCCGGTGGTCTGCACGCTGGTGCAGTAGGTGTCGACATTGTACTGGTAGTTCTTGTACTCGAACACCAGCCCGAGGTCATCCCCGGCCCAGTTCACCGTGCCGTAGGTCCCGGCCCCTGTCACCGAATTGGTCAGGTGCCGGTACTGACGGATCGGGGCCTGATTCACATCATCCAGATAGGGGGAGAGACGGTTGCGGCCCGAGTTTTTCCAGGAGCCCTCCAGGTAAAACTCCCAGGCCCCGGAGATGATATCCAGATGCGGCCCGCCCACCACGATCGGAATATCGGTGTCGATTGAGATATGTTCATCGCTCAGGTGGTCGGTGCGTCCGGTCATGTGGTCGCGCAGGGCGCTCACACCGGCGGTAACTGCCGGCGAAAAACGGTACTCCAGGTCGGTGGCGACAAGGCTGTGGTCATCGATGATCTTAGGCGAGCGGTAGTCCATGTAGCTCGCCCAACCCGCCAGGGCCATCACGCGCAACGCCCCAAGATCGACCTGCCCCATGAACCCGCGCACCGTGTTGTCGAACTCGATCACCCGGTCCTCATGCAGATCGAGGACCAGACCGCGCCCAACCAGCGTGTAGAGCGTGCCGCCGCGCAGCATGAACTTGTCGCCGGTGTACTGGATATAGCCTTTGCGCAGACGGGTGAAATCATCGCTGAATTCGGCGTGCTCGCGGCTCTCCACCGACAGCCCGCCCTCCCAGCCGCCGCTCGAAAAATCGAGGTCCAGCCGGTTCTCGAAATAACGCTTGTCATTTTTCTGGAGGATGCCCTGGAGGGTGTTTTCCTGACCATTGCCGTAACGGCTGCGCAGGGCCGCCCGGATGGGCAGAGTCCAGGCCTGCACCGCCTGCCCGGCCCCGGACATGGCCAGCAGAACGAAGACTGCGGTCAGCGCTGCGGAACGACCGCGCGGAAACCCGAGCATAATCGATCCCGAAAGTTAGGCATTAGCCGTCTGTCCCATCCCCGCGCTGCACGCATACTCTCTGCGCCGGCGGCAATGGCGCTGTTACTGCCCGAGCAGCTCGAGCAGTTTCTTTTCCAGTTTAGCGTGATCTCCCAGCATGTAGCCGGCCTCCCGGTCCACCACGTTGCCCAGGCTGTCGAGCACTATCAGGTGCGGCAGGGATGAAATTCCGTAGAAACGCATCAGTTTCTGACTCGGGTCAAGAAGGACATCCTGGGCGATACCCTTCGACATGGCGAAAGAACGCACCTTGGAGCGGCTGCGCGTGTTGTCGCAGTCGATGAAACGGAACCGCACCGGCCGGCCCTGCATCCGCTCGGCCAGGCCCCGCAGCTCGGGGATCGACTGCTGGCAGGGAGCGCACCAGAGTGCCCAGAAATCGAGCACGGTCAGCTTGGCGCTGTCGGCGGGGGCCAGGCGGGTCGAGGCGCCCTCCAGGTTCTGAAGCTCCTCGCGGGGGAAAATGTCCGGCCCGGCCAGCAGCGCGGAGGTTGCCAGAACAACGGCCAGCGCCGCCACGGCCAGGGTGTGCAGGCCCGACGCCCGCGTTGCGTTTCCACCCGTCCCTCTCATCATCTCTCCCCCGGTGACAGGAAACGTTCATTCCGAACGATACGCGCACTCCGCTTCCAGGATTCTGAACCGGGTCGCACTGTGTTTAACGCATGAATTGCGTAAATGTTCGCAAATTTATCAGTGAGAAATGTGTATTTCAAGGGGGAAAGCAACCGCCGGTCAAGCCGCCCGGCTTTATTATATCGCGCAACTTTCTGTGGCGCAAAGACAAACTCAGCGGGCCGGAACAAAAAAGCCGCCGGGCGCGGGAGTGCAGTTTCCCGGCACGGCGGCTCGTGCTCGAACTATTGAAGCATGTCCTGATACAGCGGGAACTCCGCGCACAACTTTGTCACCCGGGCGGACACATCCGCGTACACGTTCTCGCGCCCCAGGTTTGACAACACGTCGTGGATCATCCCGCCCACGCGCTCCATCTCGGCCGTTCCCATGCCGCGGCTGGTCAGGGCCGGAGTGCCGATCCGGATGCCGCTGGTCACGAACGGGCTGCGGGTCTCGAACGGGACGGTGTTCTTGTTCACCGTGATCCCGCAGCGGTCCAGGGCCTCCTCGGCCTCCTTGCCGGTGATATTCTTGTCGGTCAGGTCGAGCAGCATCAGGTGGTTGTCCGTGCCGCCGGAGACCAGCTTGAAACCGGCCGACATCAGCACCTCGGCCAGACGGGCGGCGTTGGCGACCACCTGACTTGAGTAGGCCTTGAACTCGGGACTCAGGGCCTCCTTGAACGCCACGGCCTTGGCCGCTATCACGTGCATCATCGGGCCGCCCTGAATGCCGGGGAATATCAGCTTGTCCATTTTCTTGCCGAATTCCTCGCTGGTCAGGATCATACCGCCGCGCGGGCCGCGCAGGGTCTTGTGCGTGGTGGTGGTCACCGCGTGGGCGTGCGGCACCGGGCTGGGGTGCAGACCGGCCGCGATCAGCCCGGCCGGGTGGGCGATGTCGGCCACCATGTACGCGCCCACGCTGTCGGCGATCCGGCGGATACGCTCGAAATCGATAAAACGCGGGTAGGCGCTGGCCCCGCACATGATCAGCTTCGGGCGGTGCTCCTCGGCCAGTGACTGCATCTGGTCATAGTCGAGCCGTCCGGTCTCGCGCTCCACCCCGTACGAGACCACCTTGTACAACGTGCCGCTGAAATTGACCGGGCTGCCGTGAGTCAGGTGGCCGCCGTGGGAGAGGTTCATGCCCAGGATTGTGTCCCCCGGCTGGATCAGGGCCATGTAGACCGCCATGTTGGCCTGGGAGCCGGAGTGCGGCTGCACATTGGCATGCCCGGCCTGGAACAGCTCGCAAGCCCGGCTGCGCGCCAGGTCCTCGGCCAGGTCAACGAACTCGCAGCCGCCGTAGTAGCGCTTGCCCGGATAACCCTCGGCGTACTTGTTGGTCAGCGGCGTGCCCATCGCCTCCAGCACGGCCCGGCTGACAAAATTCTCCGAGGCGATCATCTCGAGCTTGCCCGCCTGTCGGCCGATCTCCTTGAGAATTATGGAGTGGATTTCCGGATCGATTCTTTTCAGTTCTTCCAGCATCGGCTTACCCCTGATACTCACTTGAGTTGGAGGTGTCCCGGCTCAGCAGCCGGGTTCTTTTTCGATATCCGCTATTTTCTGGACGCGCCGGCTGTGACGGCCGCCCTCGAAGGGAGTCTCCAGCCAGGTCTTGAGGATCGGCCGGGCCGCCTCCGGACTGAGCACCCGACCGCCAAGGGCCAGGACGTTCGAATCGTTGTGGCGGCGGGCCATCTCGGCCATGTACTCGCTCGTGCACACCGCGGCCCGGGCGCCGTGCACCTTGTTGGCCGCGATCGAAACCCCTATCCCGGTGCCGCAGACCACCACCCCCAGCCTGGCCGCACCCGAAACCACCTCCCGGGCCACCTTGCGTCCGTAGTCCGGGTAATCCACGCTTTCCGGGCCGTGGGTGCCCAGGTCATCCGGCTCGTAACCCAGCTCGCGCAGGTATTCCACCAGATCGTTTTTCAGCTCGAGGCCGGCATGGTCGCTGGCTATCGGTATCCGTTCCTTCATCCGTTCCCTTCTCTCCGATTGACTGTCAACTCACTTCTTCTCGTCCAGCAGCTTCTCCATGCGGTCGAGCAGGCTGTCCATCAGGCGGGCCGTGGCCACGATCGGCTCGGGGCTGTTCATGTTCACTCCGGCGCCCTTGAGCAGGTTGATCGAATAGTCGCTGCTGCCGCTCTTCAGGAAATTGAGGTAGTGCTCACGCGCCGAGTCATCACCGCTCAGCATTTTCTGGCTGAGCATGGCCCCGGCCGCATAGCCCGTGGCGTACTGGTAGACATAGAAATTGTTGTAGAAATGCGGTATCCGTCCCCAGTTGATCTCGTAGACCTCGTCCACGGTCATATCCGGCCCGAAATATTTCTGGTACAGATCGTGGCACAGCTTCTTCAGGCCCTCGGCGGTAAGCGGGTCACCGGCCTCGGAACGGGCGTGTATTTCGCGCTCGAACTCGGCGAACAGGGCCTGGATGTAGACCGTGCCCTGGATCTGGCGCACATAGTGGTCGAGCAGGCTGAGCTGTTTCTGCGGGTCGGTGGTGACCTGCAGAAGGTGGTCCATCAGCAGGGCCTCGTTGGTGGTGGAGGCCACCTCGGCCACGAAAATCGTGTAGTCGCCGTAGGCCGGCGGCTGTGTGCTCCAGGTGAAATAGCTGTGCATGGCGTGGCCCATCTCGTGGGCCACGGTGAACACCTCGTGCAGGGTGCCGTTGTAGTTGAGCAGGATATAAGGGTGCGTGCCGTATGAACCCCAGCTATAGCCGCCGCTGCGCTTGCCCTGGTTCTCGAACACGTCGATCCAGCCGCTCTTGAACCCCTGGTCGGCTATTTTGTTATATTCCGGCCCCAGGGGCTTGAGCGCGGCCCGGACCAGCTCCAGGGCCTGCTCGTAGCTGTACTCGGCGTTGTCCTCCGGGAAGAGCGGGTTGTAGAGGTCGTAGGGGTGCACCGACTCGATACCCATCAGGCGCTTGCGCAGACTGACATAACGGTGCATGGGGGCCAGGTTGGCGTTGATCGAGCCGACCACGTTGTCATAGACCGCAGTCGGGATATTGTCGCCATCCAGGGCCGCGGCCAGGGCGCTTTCGTAGTTGCGGGCCTTGGCGTAGAAAATATCGCGCTTGACAATACCGCCCAGGAGCGCGGCCAGGGTGTTCTCGTAGCCGTTGTACACGCCGTAGAACGTCTCGAAAGCGCGCTTGCGCAGCTCGCGGTCGCCGCTTTCGATGAACCGGCTGTAGCGGGCCTTGGTCAGCTCCACCTCCTCGCCGTTCTCATCCTTGATGCTCGGGTAGCGGATATCGGCATTGTCCAGCATGCCGAACACGGTGCGCGGTGTGCGGGTGGCCTCGGCGCTCAGGGCCAGGATTTTCTCCTCGGCCGGGCTGAGCGTGTGCGCCTTGGTGCGGATCAGGTCCTCGAGGCGGTGACGGTAGAGCGCGAGGCCCTTGTCGGAATCCAGCCAGCCGCGCAGCTTGGCCTCTGGTATCTGAAGGATTTCGGGCACCACGAAAGAGCCGGCGGCCGAGTAATCGGTGCTGATCGATTCGGCCCGGTCGGCCAGGGCCTGATACTGCGTGTTGCCGGTGTCCTCATCCCGGCGCATGTGGGCGTAGACATACAGCTTGCCCAGGGCCACGCCCGCGCTGTCCTGGAGCTGAAGCAGCTTGAGCAGGGTGGCCGGGGATTCCCCGATCCGGTCCCGGTAGCCCTCCAGCTCGGGCACCCAGGCCTTGACCTGTGCAAAATCCTTCTCCCACATCTCATCCGTGGGGTAGATATCCTCCAGACGCCATTTGTACGCATCACTGATTTCACTTCTGACCGGCGCTTTTTTCACATCCGCTCCGAACACATTGCAGGTTAGGGCCGCAGCCAGCAGGCCGGCCGCGGCAAACAAAGTGGCTTTTCCGCTCAGTTCACCCATAGAATATGCCCTTGTTTCAGGGTCCGGTGCAACCGGGCAGGGCCGCCGTCGACGCTTTTTTATCGGCGTACTGGAACAAACCGCGGCCTGCGGGATTAAATCATGTGGTGACTCCGCCTGATACAGCCACCGGTTGGCATTACGGGCCTAAAGATAAGAGTGGGGCCTAACATTGACAAGTTTTGTGTGGTCGGGTAGATTTGGCTTTAACCCTGCGAGTCGCTCACAGTCAACAACGGCGGATCATGCACAACCGACAGAGTGAATCCCTCATGCGCCGGCTGCTCTGGCTGGCCCTGGCCATTCCCTCCCTGCTCGCGGCCCAGGAGCCGCCGGTGACAGTCAGATTCGAGCCCCTGCGCCAGGAGTGGCAGTGGCAGGACTGGGCCTCCGGCCTGTGCGGCGATTTCGAGAGCGCCCTGAACCGCCGTTACCGCGAGGGTCTGCCGCGGCGCGAGTTCACAGACGACAGCAAACCGGCACGTCTGGTGTACATCCTGCGCATGGACCCGCAGGGGCGTATCCTGCGCTTTGTCCCGCTCAGCCCGGAACACCGCTACCTTGACTACCTGGTCCGGCACACCGCCCGCGAGATCGCTCCGGACCTGGACAGCCCGCCGCGCGACCTGCCCTACCCCACGGTGGAGGGACGGCTCACCTTCGAGCTGCGGTTCAGGCCCACCGGGTTCTACAAGCGTCATTATTTCGAGGAACCCCTGGACAGCCTCGACCTTCCGCAGTCCGAGCCGCTGCTCAAGTCAGCGGATGCCCAGCCGCTCTATCTATACGAGCCGCCCGACCTGGACAAGAACAAGCTGCTGGAGGAATTCCGCAAGCGGATCGGCCTGGGGGCGGCGATCACGGACACGAGCCTCTACGCGCCGCTGGAGGTGAGCGGCATGTACCTGGCCCTGAGCCTTCCCTACGACAGCCTGCGCTCGGGGATAATGGACACCCTGCGCCTGCGCCGTCAGATGACCGCCGCGCTCGAAAAAGCCGGGGCCCACGTGCTGGATCAGGTGCCGGTGGAGGCCTACAGCAGCGCCCCGTCCGCCGCGCCGGACAGCAGCGCCCAGGACAGCCTGAACCGTGAAGTGGCGACGGTGGAGGTGTCGGAGGCCAAGTCCAACCCGGAGGCCGTGGCCGACAGCGCCATGCCGTCCGTGGATCTGCCTCTGGTGTTTTCGAAGATCGTGAACCTGAAACGCACCCTGGTGCTCTCGGCCGGTCTGGCCCGCGACAGCCTCCCTGGAAAGGCGCTCTGCCGGGTCCGCCTGTTCGAGCCCAGCCGTCCCGAGGATTTCAAGCGCAGCCTGGACTATGTGTTCAAATATCAGGGTGAGCTGCCGGACACCCTGGGCGAGCTGCTTGTTGAACGCCTGGTGCACCCGCCGGCCAAGCCGGAGCCGCCCAAGCCCAAGGAGCCGCCCGCGGCCAAGACCGACTCGACTGCCAAGGCTGCCCCGTCTGACAGTACGGCCAAAGCCGATTCCACGGGTGCGAAACCTGCAGCCGCAAACCCAGCCGCTCCGGGTGCAGCGAAAGCCGATTCCGCCGCGGCTTCGACTACGGCTCCGGCCAAGGCCGCTCCGGCGGACAGCGCGTCCAAGGCTCCTGCCTCCGCCCCGGCCGTCGCACCCCCGGACAGCGCTGCGAAAGCGCCGTCCCAGGCCCCGCCAGCCGCAGCTCCATCGGCTCCCCCGGCGGACACGGCCAAGAGCACGGCTGCGCCGCAGGCGGCCGCAGCCCAGCCACAGGCTCAAGCTCCGCCCCCTGCGCAGGCAGCGCCCGCTGCCGCCGCGGACAGCGCGAAAAGCCAAACCGGCCCGCAATGAAAAAATGCAGGGGCACGGTGCACCGTGCCCCTTTTTTGTCTACACACCCCGGCGGCTAACGCCGCCACCCCTCTTTTTAGAGGGGGAAAAAAGCTCTTTTCCCATTTTATAATTATCCCTGATGGCAGTAGCGTAAAAACATTCAGATGGGTTATTAAAGCATCTTTCGACAGAATAGAGGGAGGAGAATTGATAAAGCGTTATATATATTTCAGCCTGTTTTTTCTTGGCGTATTGGGGATACCACCAAATCTAAAGGCACAAGAAGTAATGGTTGACACACTATCGATAGATGTTGTACAAAAAATCAGAAGCGACAAAATGAGAATACACTTAAAAAGCGGTGGGGGTTTTGATTGTAAATATATTGATTACAAAAACGATTCTCTTGTTGTTGTGACCCATAAAAATGGAGCTAATAGAATATTGGCAATTGGCGACATTGGCGATATTTCATTTGTTTCGTATAAAACCAGAAACAACAACAAAATAAAGATAGTCGCGACTATACTGGGGATTGCCGCCGGAACGCTTTGGCTCTCTGCTCTTCATTAAAATTAGGGGTGGTCAATGAAATTTATTCTTTTGACATTGATGGTGTTATCTTTGTTGATTTATCCTTCTTGCTTAGCGTCTGCGCAAAACTATGCCACGGAAGGAGCAAATAAGATATCTATAATATTAAAAAAAGGCATGAAAACGAAGGTAATCACAAAAGACCGCCTTGTATTTAATGGCAAGTTGATTTCGATCGACGACAGTCTATTAATCATTTCAACTCGCCACGGCCGAAAAAAAATAAGAACACAAAATATCAATAGAATTGATGTTTTTGATTCTTATAATGGCAATAAGGCAAAATCTGCATTAGAGGCTGTTATTGTCGTCGAAATATGTGCGTTGGTCGTTTATCTTTCCGCTAGTCTATCCTATGTTTATTAATTAAGGAGACTCTAATGCACAAGAACAGCCTAATAATCTTTCTCGTGGCATTCTTGCTGATCGGAGCTAATTCATTATTGCCGTTGGACCAATTAGATGGCGACAATGATTATATACCAGACGAGTTGGAACTTCTTCTGGCAAGGCATTTTTACCCTACATTATACATAACCACCGAGGATTATTATAATTATTCATATATATATATAGAAATATGAATATGCCATTCAGCGTTGATTCGTTCAGAGATTATCCCACCGGCAATCTTATGCTTGTGATTTCATACGGAGTGCCATTTACGTACGATACTGGATGGGGATTGCAGCCACCTCATTATGGAGATCCTGAATTTTGTCAAATACTACTAAAAATTAAAAAGGGGCCGCCCCTTGCGGGACAGCCCCTTTCATATTCCGGTACGCCAAAACTGCTCATTTCTGCATCAAATACTCCAGCAGTTGCCGCTGCTGGGTGTAGTCGCCGATAATGATATCCGCTCCGGCCTTGATCAGGCGCGTGCGCTTGGCCAGGTTCAGCCCGAAGCGCTGCACCTCGTCCGAGGCGATCCCCACCGCGATCCCGCCGACTTTCTTCACCTCGCGTATCTCAACCGGCCCGTCCCCGAACGCGCAGAGCTGCGGCCCCTGGAGCCGGTGCTCGCGGATAATCTGCTCGACCAGTTTCTTCTTGGAAAATTTTTCAATGTCCCCCACGCTGCCGTAGATCCCGCCCTGGGCCTGGAATGCATCCGCGTAACCCAGGCGTTTCGCCTCCCGGACCACGTCCTCCAGGTCGGTGCCGCTGGCCAGGTAACAGTGGAGGCCCTGCCTCTTGAGCTCGTGAAGGAACTCCACTGCGCCCTTGACCGTGAAATCCTCGCAGCTCAGCTCCCCCGCTTTCAGACGTTCCAGGCGCTCGTTGACCATCTCCAGCAGCATCTCATTGTAGATCGCCTTGTAGCCCCACTTGTCCAGCACCTTGTCCGCGGGTACGAACCCGAATTCGAGGACCATAGCCACCAGGCCCTCCATCTGCAGCACGGTCTGGATGCCGGTGGTCTGGTCGATAAACTCGCGCGAGCGAGCCTGCACCCGGTTAAACTCGGCGCTGCTGACAGTGGAGAACGCCTCGCCCAGAATCGAGCGAAGCATCACCTCCTCCATGATCGGCTCCCAGCCCTGGCGCAGGGTGGAGATAGTGCCGTCGTGGTCGAATATCACGTGCTTAATCTGCCCGCGCTGGATATCCGGATTGACCAGTTCGATACGTGTGCCGGGAATGAAACGCGCCCGGCGCGGGTCCTCGGCCAGGTCGGGCCTGAAAACCGGGAAACTGTCCGCCACGCGGAACTCGATCTCGGCTGGGGTGGCGGTGCCGGTCTGGCGAAGCTTGGCCACGCTGACCGAGGCGGCCCAGTTACCCAGCTCGGCGGCCACGGGGGTTGTGGCTCCGGCAGCCAGAGCCACGCTGAACGCCGCCACCATCGTGTCCCCCGCGCCCACTGGATCGATCGGTCCTGTGACCAGGGCGGCCGGGACCTCGGTGAGCCGTCCAGTCTCGAACACCAAAGAGCCTCTGCGCCCCCGGGTGACCAGTATCGGCCGCGGGTAATCCTTCCAGGTGCTTTCCAGGGCGCCGCGCAGTTCATCTATGCCGATTTGGGTATCCGGGGCCACCTCCTGCCCGCTGGCCCGCAGAATGGACTCATCGTTGAACTTGAGCAGCATGCCGCGGTAGCGCGAGATGTCCAGGCGGCAGTCCACCAGGATAGCTTTCTGCGGGAACTCGGCAGCCAGAGCGTTGATCGCCTCGATCATCCCGCCCTGCATCAGCGGGTTGGGAAGCTGCTGGTTCACGATCAGTGCGTCCAGCTTTGGCAGCGCGGCGCGCAGACTGGCCAGAAGAGCCTCGCGCACGGAGTTGTCCAGGCTGTTGTAGAAACCGAAATCCAGGCGTCTCTGCTCCTGGTCCTCAAGGTGCGGCTTGGCCCAGACCGGGGTGTCCCAATTGGTTTCCTGGCGCAGGAGTGCGGACAGGTCCACCGGTCCCAGGGCGTCGAGCAGATCATGCAGCTTACCGCCCCAGATATCGCGGCCGATCACGCCGAAAGCCATCACCCGCCCTACTCCCAGGGCGGCAAGGTTGGTCACGATGTTTCCGGCCCCACCCGGGCTGTAGCTCTGGGAGCGAACGACCAAAGCGCGCTTGCCGGTTTCTACCGAAAGCTCACCCACCCCGTCCTCCAGCATCCAGTAGGCATCCAGAGCGAAATCTCCCAGCACGCCGACACTCAGGCCGGGGAATTTCCCGGTCAGCGCCTTGACCTCTTCGACCTGCATCAATCCTCCTGCACGAGCAGCGAGTATTTCAGCTTTCTTGGACTTGTCGTTAGGGCGCGCAACACGCCCTCTGGTCAGAAGCTACGCGCTCCCGCCGCCCGAAAGCTAAGAGCGGGCTGTCCGCCTGTCAAGGAAAGCCCGCCCGCGCCCCGCTGTCTGCGGCCTCTGAGGCATTGACTGACAGCCTCGAATTTCTTAGCTTCTTTTTTTCTGTATTTCGGTCCGAGCAGGAGAATTCCGCACAACGGGTGAGTGGAAATGAGCGAAAACCTGCGCCCTGCGCGCATAGTCATAATCGGAGCCGGGCTGGCCGGTATGGCGACCGCCTACCAGTTGGCTGTCCGGGGCGAAACGGATGTGCTGGTCTTGGAGAAAGAGAACGTGCCGGGGCTGCATTCCTCGGGACGGAACGCATCGATGATCCGCCAGGTGGTGCCGGAGAAAGATATCCTGCCCCTGGCCCGTGGCGGGGCCGATTTCCTGCGGGATACGGCCTCATCCTGGGATGACCCGCCGCCCTTTGCCGTGCACGGCTCTATTCTGACAGCCACCGGCGAGCGCTGGGAGCGGCTGATTCAGGAGGGACAATGGACCAACGAGTCGGGCGCGGCCACGGAGATCTGGAGCCGCGAGCAGGTGGAGCGGGCCGTGCCGGTCACTCGCGGCGGCGATTTCGAGGGGGGCATCTGGTGCCCCTCGGACGGGGTTACCGACGCCCAGCAACTTCTGGGTGGATTCTACCGTGAGGCCCGCCGCCTGGGCGTGCGTCTGGCGAGCGAATGCGAGGTTGAGGCCATAGCGAGCCGCCGTGGACGGATCGAGGCTGTGCGCACCGCGCAGGGACTGATACCCGCCGAGGTGGTGGTGAACGCCTCCGGTCCCTGGGCCGGACTGGTGGGCACGCTGGCACGCGCCCTGCCCATACAGTTCCGTCCCATGCGCCGTCACCTGTTTTTCAGCGGCGAGCTGGGCTGGGCCGCCCCAGACTGGCCCTATGTCTGGGATGTCAGCCGCGAGGTGTATTTCCGCCCCGAGAGCAGCGGACTCCTGCTCAGCCCCTGCGATGAATCCTCTGCTGAGCCGGGCCTGCCCTCGCCTGACCCGTCGGCCCAGGACCTCCTGGCCGACAAGCTGGGCAAGGCATTCCCACGCCTTCTGGACACCCCGGTGGCCCGCTCCTGGGCCGGCCTGCGCACTTTCGCCCCGGACCGCCATTTCGTTATCGGCTGGGACCCGCGCCTCGATGGGTTCTACTGGGTGGCCGGTCTGGGCGGGCACGGTGTGACAACCAGCGCCGCAGTCGGCGCTCTCGCCGCGGGCGAGATACTCTCGCCGGGCGGGGAACTGCACCGCTCTCCGTTCAGCCCGTCACGCTTCACCTGAGCCCTCGAGGTCCCGGCCAAACGGACATTCTTTCAGCGCAATGCCTCCTTCTTGGCCAGGAACGCCCACTCGGGCGTACCCTCCAGCCAGCCCACCAGACGTTCCAGTTCCACTTGCGCGCGCCGCTGTCTGAGCCGGGTTTCCAGAAGCCCGGCCCTGGCCTCGAGCAGCATCAGCCGTGCCTGCTGGAGCTGAAGAAAATCACAGGCCCCCTGCGGATACTCCTTTTCCAGACTTGCCAAATAGGCCTCGACGCCGGGAATGATCTCACGGTGGAAAGCCTCAATCTCATCCTGTGCAGCTGTCAGATCGGCCAGAGCCTGGGCTGACTCGGCGGCCAGACGCAGGCCGGTGTCGGCCTGACGGAGACGGGCGGCCGCCATGTCGCAACGCGCCCGCTGCACACCCGCGCGGTTGCGGTCAAAGATGGGAAGGGGAAGCGAGATCGAGGCGACCAGAGTCTGGGCCCGGTCCCCCTGAATACGCCGTCCCCCGGCCGCGAGACCGATATCCGGAACGGCCAGAGATTTTTCCAGTTCCAGGCGGGCGGCCAGAAGATTGCTCTCAGACTCGCAGAGCAGCATCTCGGGGCTGGCGCTCAGCCGCAGGCAGAGCCTGTCCCAGTCCGGCAGCAGAAGGGGCGTGGCGAGATCACCCAGAGCCTGGCCGAAAACCGCCAGGCTGTCGCCCCAGAAAGAGGCCAGTCGGCGTCGGGCGCAACAGAGGGAAAGCTCGGCGCGTTTCAACCCACAGCCCTGCTGCACCGCGTCGATCCGGGCCTGCTGCACCTCACCCGGGTCCGCCTCGCCCTTGACCAGCCACGTCTCCAGCGTGTCAAGCACCGCCCGCTCCAGCTCCAGGCGCTGACGGTTCAGCGCGAGCTCCTCCTGCCCCCCCAGCACATCGATATATGCCTGCGTGGCCTGCGCGAGCACCTCACGCCTGAGCAGAGACCTTCCGGCGCTGGCTGAATTAACCTCCCCGTGTGCGGCGAGAACACGCTTGCGCCTCTTGCCGCAGGTCTCGAAAGTCCAGCCCAGTTGTACTGTGGCCTCGGCAGAGTTGAACCCCCTGTAATCGTCCCTGACGCCCACATTCTCAATATCCAGCGCCAGCTCCGGGTTGGGACGGGCCGCAGCTTGGTCGAGCGCGGCCCGGTCGGCGCAGGTGTCGAGGTTTGCGGCGTTCAGACTGAGGTTGTTCCGAAGGGTGGCGCCGAGGACTTTCTCCAGGGTGAGGTCGGTACCGATCCGCATTCCCCACACGGTTTTCATGCCTTCACCTGCGGGGTGTATTTCGTTATCTACAGGCATGGCAGACATTTGTACACGTACAACCAGAACCAACAACAGGGCGCAATAAACCTGTCGGGGCAGTCTCATGATCGCTCCTTTGTATATTGATTTACATTCTCATTTCGCAGGCGCACTGCTGCATACAGACAGTCGAAACGAGGCTTTCCGGATGACTGGCGCCACCCGGTTGAGCTTTAAACTTCCCGGCAGGAGGATTGTTACATGCAATCGACAATCTTTTTCATTCTCATTTTGCGTAAGTAATTTAACACTATCCGGAAAAACCTGTCAAGGGGTAGGTGAAAAAAACAGCCGGGGCGTGTTTCCGCCCCGGCTGTGGAGTTACTATTCATTTTCCAGGCAATCAGTTACGGCCGCTCAGATACGATCCACCACCTGCTGCAGGCTGCTGCGCACGGCCTGGGCCAATTCCTGCAACTCGGGCTGCTGTACGATCTGCAGCATCAGGCCGGGGTCCATGGCCGACACCTCCACCCGCCCGTCCGCATGCTCCTGCACCACCACGTTGCAGGGCAGCAGCACGCCGATCTTGTCCTCCAGACTCAGGGCGCGGTGTGCGAACTTCGGGTTGCAGGCCCCAAGGATCAGATAGCGCCGGAAATCCAGGTCCAGCTTCTTTTTCAGCGTGGCCTTGACATCGATCTCGGTGATCACGCCGAAACCGGCTTTCTTGAGCTCGGCGACCGCTTTCTCCACCGCCTGGTCGAACCCCAGGCCGACGAATTTCGAGATGTGATAGCTCATCGGTTCCCCTTCCCTGTTAATTGCGCGGCCTGTCACTGCGGGTCCACTCATTTCCATTTGATAGTGCAGCCCACCGGCGGCGTTGATTCCACCGGGGCGGGACTGCCGGCCAGGACAGCCTCCAGCGCATCTTTCAGGTAGCGGCGGGTGACCGCGCCAGGGTTGTCGTAGTTGTCATCGACTGCCCCGGTGTAGACCAGACGGCGGCTCTTGTCAAACAGGAAAATCTCGGGAGTGCGCTCGGCCCCATAGGCGCGCGCCACCTCCTGGCTCCGGTCCTGCACGAACGGGAATGCGAAGCCCTTGTCGGCGGCGTGCTTTTTCATGCCCTCGAAACTGTCGACCGGGTACTTGACCGGGTCGTTGGCGTTGATCAGCACGAAAGCTGCGCCACGCGGGCCGTACTCGGCGGCCAGGGCTTTCAGACGGTCCTCCCAGGCCAGCACGTAGGGGCAGTGGACGCAACTGAACACCACTGCCAGCACCGGACTGCTCTTGAAAGAATCGAGACTGTAGCGCTCCCCATCCACACCCGGCAGGTCGAAACCGACCGCCGCGTCCCCTGTTTTAAGCTTCGGCATATCTGTCATCTCCTTCCCGGATGGTTTATTCTCCGGGCGGCTTGCGTTTTGTTGAATCAGCCTGCGGCTGCGGCGCCGCCGTCGGCCCGCTCCAGGGCCCGGCGGATCATCACCTCGGAGGGCAGGGGCGAGATGCGCCCGTCCTCCAGACGGTAGATACGGCAAGTCAGTCCGGGAGGCTCGCCCTCCAGGCCCTCCGGATCGATATCCAGCCCGTTGAAACGGATCGTAGGTGAGCCGATAAAGCCCAGCCGCCGCGCCTCGTCCTCGCTGCGGACCTCGATCACCCGGACTTCCCCATTCCAGTGCGACATTTCCAGCACTTTTTTCAGACGCTCCAGGGCCGCCCCGTGCGAGGGACAATCGGCCCAGAACAGGAACTCCACCTCCACCGCGGCCTCCCTTACTCCCGGTTCACTCCTTGTACTTGACCCCGCAGCCATAGGATCGGGTCTCGCTGCGTTCCGGCAGCTTGCCCTCCAGCGCGGCCCGTATCGCCAGGTCGAGGAACAGGGTGCGCTGGGCAGGCGGTTTCTGCCCGTCCGGGTCGTCATCCACGGCGCCGCTGTAGACCAGACGCCCCTCACGGTCGATCACGAACACGTGCGGGGTGGTCTTGGCCCCATATAGCTTGCCCACCTCGCCCAGCGAGTCGATCAGGGTCGGGTACTCGATATCCTGCTTGCGGCTCCAGGCCCGGCTCTCCGCGGCGGTGTTGCCGTCGGTGGAGTTGACCGCCAGCCAGACCACGCCCGAGTCGGAGTAGCGGTCAAAGAGGGCGGCGAAAGTGCCCTCGCGGTACTGGCGCTGCACGAACGGGCAGCCCGGGTTGGTCCATTCCAGCACCACCACCTTGCCTTTGAGCGCGGCCAGGGAGTGTTTCCTGCCGTTCTGGTCGGTAAGGCTGAACGAGGGCGCGCTCTGCCCCACCTCGGCTGCGGCGCGGGCGAGTGGCGGGCTGACCACCGATGCCAGGATCAGAAACGCGATGGAATAAGCGATCACTTTCATCTATGGACCTCCTGCTCTTTTTCCCAGTCAGCGCGGCGCTGAATCCGCGAATTTGACTTCCAGCCTCAGTTCAAGGCTATCCTTGGCCGTGCCGCCCAGGTGCGCCACCAGCACTCCGCCCCAGGAGTCGGGCCAGGCCAGGGACGGCTCCAGGCGCTCGAGGCTGAGATGCAGCACCAGACAGTCGAGGCTCGAATGCTCGCGGTCGATATGCAAATCCTGCGAGACTACATTGTCCGAGGGATCATCGAACCAGAGCAGCTCGCGCACGTTGTCCGCAAGCGGAGTGTCCTGGGATGGCCCGCTCAGGGTGATCACCCCCAGACGGTCGGTGGCGCCGGCGACCGGCTCACCCCAGGAGGCCTCCAGGCTCAGGCCGGGGTACTGGTCGGCGGGACGGGGCACACGGCGCTCAAAGGCGTTGAACAGGGCGATATCGGCGGAGGGACCGCCCTCGCCCACCGGCAGGAGCAGGCTGTCGGCGGCGCTCTCCTGCACGCAGACCTTGCGGCAGACCAGCCAGTCGGCCGAGGCCTTCAGGCTGACCGTACCGGGTTTCAATTCCAGCGGCGGGACAACCCAGGCGTAGAGCAGCACCCGGTCGTGGTAGACATTCACAACCAGGTCGCCCGGCTCGAGCATACGCTCGGGCACCGGCCAGAACAGCGGGCCCGCTCTGAACCCCTCGGGCAGGCTGAAAGTCACCTGCGGGGCCAGGCCGGCATCCCCGGGGTTCTTCCAGTAGATATGGCTTCCCTCGGGGATCTCGAACAGCACCCCCAGCCGGAATTTCCGTCCCGGTGCAATCGCGGTGCGGTCGGCCACCAGACGCGCCTTTACCAGCGGAGCCTCCTGCGCCCGCAGCGGCTTCAGTCCGGACACAATCCCGGACAGCAGGAGCAGGCCGATTACAACGCCATTACCTTTCACCATCCATCCTCCGCAGTCAAAACCGCCCACCCTCCGGGCACGTATTTCTGAATGACTCTCAATCCCGATTCTGCCAGCCACAACGAATTATAACAGTCCGGCGGCAGAAGAGCAAACCGGAGGCCACAAAAAAGCCCCCGTTGCCGGGGGCTGGAAAGCCATTCTTGAATTTTCAGCTTTTCCAGAGCGGATACTCGAACAGGGTCGGGACGTTCTGGGCCAGCTCGCGCAGGTGCTCTTTCTGCTTGTCCGAGGGCGGGATGAACGAGAAAGCCGTACGCACCGCGCGCCGGAACAGCTCCTCCTCGCCGGGCGGGATTGCGCTGGTCACGGGCAGCGAGAGAGTGAAATAGTAGCCCATTTTCAGCTCGTCCTCGGTCTTCAGGGCGTTGTACCACTCCTTGGGGAATTCGCTTTTCTGGCCGCGGGGACGCTGGCCGTGCACGCCGCCCTTGAGCGCGATTATCCCCATCTTTTTTTCCAGAGCCCGCTCCACCACCTGCGGCCCGAAATTGTCCTTGTACCAGGAGGCGTAGGTCAGGGGGAACATCACCGTGTCGAACTCGTAGAGGTCCATCGCGGCCAGGGCCGCCTCCACAGAGTGGGCCGAGAAGCCCAGGAAACGGGCCTTGCCCTCTTTCTTGGCCTTGACGAAGGTCTCCATCGCCCCACCGGGGCCGAACGCCTTGTCGATGTCCTCTTTCGTGTTCAGGAAATGAAGCTGGTAGAGGTCGAAATGGTCGGTGCGGGCGCGGCGCAGCGATTCCTCGAGCTGGGCCTGGCTGCCGGCGGCATCCCGCTCGTAGGTCTTGCAGGAGAGGAACACATTCTTGCGGAACGGCTCCAGGGCCGGTCCCAGCTTGATCTCGGCATCCCCGTAGCGCGGGGCGACATCGAAATAGTTCACCCCGGCCTCGACCGCCTCGCGCACCACCCGGGCGGCCACCTCGGGCTCGCTGTCGCGCACCACGATCCCGCCGAACCCGATCACCGAGAGGCTCTCGCCCGTGCGTCCCAGCGGGCGGCGCGGAAGTTGGCCCAGGCCCTGAAGCGAGGTGAGCGGCATCTGCGCCGTCTGGCCGAAAGCCAGGCGCGGGATCAGCGGTGCGGCCAGGCCCAGACGGAGGAAAGCGTTTCGTTTCATCGCGGAGCCTCCTTCTCGTTATCTGCGGACAGAGCGGACTTGCCGCTCCGGGGGTTCGGTCACCTGTCTCAGGACTGCCAGGCCGGGTACTCGAACAACGGGTTCACGGCCTCGGAGGCGGTCTTGAGGTCCTGGCGCTCCTGGCGCGCCACGGGCATGAAACTCCGTCCGGCCGCCAGGGCCAGGCGCCAGAGCTGCTCCTCGCCCGGCGGCAGGCAGGCGGTCACCGGCAGCGAGAGGGTGAAATGGAAGCTCTGTTTGATCTGCTCCGGGTCGGTCAGGGGCTCGTACCAGCATTTCTCGAACGGCTTTTTCTCCCCCTCGGCCACCTTGCCGCGCGCCCCGGCCTTGAGAGCCAGGATCCCCATGCCCTTGGAGTGCGCTTTCTCCACCACCTGGGGGCCGAAATCCCCCTTGAACCAGGTGGCGAAATTGAGCGGGAACAGCACCGTGTCGAAATCGAAACGGTCCATGGCGGCCAGGGCGGCCTCCACCGAGTGGGCCGAGAAGCCGAGGAAACGGACCTTGCCCTGCTCGCGGGCCTTGATAAAAGTCTCCATCGCCCCGCCCGGACCGAAAATGGTCTCGATATCCTCCTTGGAGGTGATCGCGTGGAGCTGGTACAGGTCGACCCAGTCCGTGCGCAGGTGCTGCAACGAGGCCTCGAGTTCTTTCATGCTCTTGGCGGCGTCGCGCTCGGCTGTCTTGCAGGCCAGGAAAGCTTTCTTGCGGTAAGGCTCCAGGGCCGGTCCCAGCTTGAGCTCGGCATCTCCGTAGGTCGGAGCGACATCGTAATAGTTCACCCCGGCCTCCCAGGCCTCGCGCACCACCTCGGCGGCATGCTCCGGGGTCTCGTCCATCACCACGATACCGCCGAACCCGATGATCGAGAGGTTCTCCCCGGTCCGTCCCAGGGGACGGCGGGCCAGGGGCGATTGAACGGTTGCAGCCTGTGACATGTTTTCACTCCCTGCGGTTGCTCCGCTGGCGGTTGTGGCCAGGGAGGCGGCCAGCGTGGCCTTGAAAAAGTCGCTGCGTTTCATCCAAGTCTCTCCTGGATGGAGTGTGTGCCCGCGGTTGTTGACCAAGTCTTCCAGAATTTATTATGTCCCAAGACTCCCGGCAAGGCAAGGTGCAGCCTGATAAAACAGAAGCCATCAGTTATGCAGCATTCCCTGGCGCGAGGGAATCGACGATTTTTTTCTGCTTTCGTTTCGGCGAAAGCAGAAAAGCCGGCGGGGGCCGCGCATGACACAAGCCAGCACCTTGTTCCGGATGAACAGGTGCAGGAGCACGGCATGCGGTGCCCAGTTAAAAGATAAATCCCTCTCGATCCCCCTTTTCCAAAGGGGGAGACTTTCCAGTCTCCTGGTATCTGCCACAGGTTAAGACCGAAGAGAATCAGAACCTTTCGCCCCAGAAATGCGGCAGGAACCGCACCCGCGCCCCACGCTCCAGGCGCAGCGGGCCGGAGGGTATCTCAAGTAGCGCCCGCGAGTCCGCGAACGAGCCCAGCATGTACGAGACCTGCCCCCGGGCCGGCTGAACTGCATAGCCCCCCGCGCTATCCGGCGCATAGTCGCCGCGCATGAAATGGACCCGCGCCTCGCGGTTCTCCACTGCCTGCGCCAGGGTCCCCTCCAGCCAGCGCGGGCCGCACTCGCGCAGTCCCATGAAAGAGCGGACCGCGCTCAGCGCGTAGAGGCTGAAACAGACCAGGGCCGAGGCCGGGTTACCCGGCAGTCCGAACACCAGCTTGCGCCCGGCGCGCCCGAACCAGAGCGGCTTGCCCGGTTTCTGCGCCACTTTCCAGAATATTTTCTCCACGCCAGCCGACTCGAACACCTGCACCAGATGGTCGTAGTCGCCCATGGACACACCGCCCACGGTGAGGACCATGTCGGAGCGCTCAAGCAATCCACTGAAAGCGGCCTGAAGGGCGGCCGGGTCATCCGGGCAGCGGCGGGCCTCGATCCGGAACACTCCAGCCGCGCGCAGGGCGGCGCTCAGCATGGGGGCGATGGAGTCGTAGATTTGGCCGGGAAGAAGGTCCCCTCCCGGCGCGACCAGCTCATCCCCGGTGGTCAGGAGCCCCAC
>CAYLSM010000059.1:0-22067 GCA_964386505.1 uncultured Gemmatimonadales bacterium | reverse complement strand
ATCAGGTGCCGAAGTGGTGGAATTGGCAGACACGCTGGTTTCAGGGACCAGTGGGAGCAATCCCTTGCGGGTTCGAGTCCCGCCTTCGGCACCAAAAATATGACGGCCCGGTTCTGAAAGGAATCGGGCCGTCGCCATTTTAACCTGTCGCTGAAGGCCTGGAGGTCGAGACAGCTTTCAACTTTTTCCAGTCTTGATCTCAACTGTTCTTGAGAGTTGACTGACGGACTACCAGGTGTGACCGGATTTCCTGATGCACAATACTTATTTCAGCTTTCCCCGCGGCGCTCATTTGACTGGACAGAATTCTCGCCACAAGCTGACCCAGAGTCAACGCATCGTGCGTGACAGAAGTCAGCGGCACGGCAAGAAGCTCTGATTCCAGAAGGTTGGAAAATCCCGCCAGTCCGACAGAACCCGGGATGCTGATTCCCCGTCTCCTGAGCGCCTGATAAGCACCCAGAGCCACCGGATCGTTGACACAGAAAACTGCATCCGGCCGCTTTTGACCTCCAAGGACCCGCTCCATCTCCGCCATCCCGCCATCCACCGAAAACCCAGCTTGGATTATGTCTTTTTTATTCACTTTCAGGCCGGCATCCCGCATTGCCATCTGATATCCACGCAGCCTTTCACTCGCAGTCCACACGTTTTTAGGACCGGCGAAATGAACGATATGCCTGTACCCTTGCTCGATCATATGCGAGGTCACCTGGTAGGCGCCCTCGAAATCACTCACAGTGACAGAGCTGATCTCCAGACCGGGAATGACACGGTCCACAAACACGAGTGGACATCCGCTTGCCATTATCTTTCTGGCGATATCCCGGCTTTCCAAAGTCGAGGCGGGAGCCATGATAATCCCGTCGACCCGGTGCTTCAGAAGGGCCTGCACCTCCTGATACTCCTTGGCGGGACTGTCGAAAGTGCAGCAGAGGAATATCCGGTAATTCTCCCGGTTCAACACCGACTCGACACCTTTCACCACGGACGGGAATATCGTGACCCCGATATCCGGCACGACTACTCCCACGGTGCGGGTCTTGTGAGATAACAGGTTACTGGCTACCAGATTCGGTACATAACCCATCTCGCCGGCGGTCCGGATGACTTTTTCGCGTGTCACCGGACTGACACCGATCGAGCTGCGCAACGCGCGGGAAACAGTCATCGCCGAAACCCCGCACTTTCTGGCGATGTCTTTGAGGCCCACGAACGAGGAGCCGGAACCGTCGTTCTTCTTCGCTTTCAATCCGCCTCCGGATTTCTGCCGCCCGGCTTCAGGGGGAAATACCTCTCTCCCAAGCTTGCAGCCGGTACTTTCGAAAAATCTTGCGCTGTGCTCAAACCCTCGATATACTGTTATCGTTAACTTCGACTAAAGTAATTGTATTTAAACGACATGTCAACACACTGTCCAATTTTAGTATATAGTTTTCTGGTTATTGGGATAAACAGGCCGGATACGGACTTGTCCCCCCGAGTGTTGCGGCCTGCGCGTTGACAGCCTCATCTCGCGCCCTGAAAGCGCCCAATTCCTTTCATCCATTCAACAAGGATCGGGTTTATGCTCCGTCTTGTGAAAAGGGCCCTGACCCCGGTGTTCGGAACAGGCTTGCTGCTCGTGTTTGCGCTGGCAGTGGCGGTGACGGCTGAAAGCGGTTTCTGCCAGCAAGGGGCGAAAAGCGCTCCGGATAAAATGGCCTGGTGGACCGAGGCGCGTTTCGGTCTATTCATCCACTGGGGTCTGTACGCCCAGCCGGCGCGCGGGGAATGGGTCAGAAGCGTCGAGCGTATCTCGGATGAGGACTACCGCAAGTATTTCGAGCTGTTCAACCCCGACCTCTACGACCCGGTCCAATGGGCACGGACGGCAAAGAAAGCCGGGATGAAGTATTTCGTGATTACGACCAAGCACCACGAGGGGTTCTGCCTCTGGGACTCCAAACTCACCGATTACAAAGCCCCCAACACCCCCTGCGGTAAGGACCTTCTGCGGCCTATGGTTGAGGCGTTCCGCAACGAGGGTCTGAAGGTGGGTTTCTACTATTCCCTGATCGACTGGCACCATCCCGATTTCACGCTCGACGAGAACCATCCGATGTACGACGATAAGGCTTTCGCCAAGAAAGCCGCAGCCAGGGAGATGGCCCGTTACGACGAATACCTTCACGCCCAGGTGCGGGAGCTGCTTACCGAGTTCGGCCGGATCGACTACCTGTTCCTGGATTATTCCTATCCCGGCAAGGGACGAAACGAGTGGCAATCGGAAAAGCTCCTCAAGATGATCCGCGAGCTGCAGCCGGATATCATTGTCAACGACCGCCTGGACCTGCTGGATGTGCCCGGGGGCTGGGATTTCAGGACCCCCGAGCAGTTCATGCCCAGGCAGTGGGTGCAGGTGGACGGAAAGCGGGTGCCTTGGGAAACCTGCCAGACTTTGTCCGGCTGGTGGGGCTACGACCGTGACGGCGGCAACTACAAGAGCGTCCGTCAACTGATCGCCATGCTGATCGAGACAGTCAGCAAGGGCGGCAACCTTCTGCTCAATGTCGGGCCCACGGCGCGCGGCACGTTCGACTACCGCGCCATGAACGCGCTGAACGGAATCGGGGAATGGATGGCTCTGAACGGCCGCTCGATCTATGGCTGCACCCAGGCCCCCGAGGGATTCAAGACCCCGGCCAATTGCCTTCTGACCTACAACTCCTCCCAAAACCGCCTGTATGTCCATGTCCTCGAATGGCCGATAGGGGAGCTTTGCCTGGACGGGTTCGCGGGGAAAATCAAATACGCGCAGCTTCTGAACGACGCCTCGGAGTTGAAAATGATCGGAGTCAAAAAAGGCCCCTGGATGACGGGGATGGATGACTCAACCGGCGGCACGCTGCGCCTGATCCTGCCGGTCCGCAAGCCGGAGGTTGAGATCCCGGTGGTGGAGCTGTTTCTTAAATGAGTGTCAAAAGTCAGACCGTGTTTCCTCTGGGTATTGGACGGGAAGCATATAATATTGACTCGTCTTCTTCAGCCACCGGGAGAAGCACCATGAAAAATGCTCTTCTAATCCTGACAGTCGTTCTCTCGTCTTATCTGCCCGGTTGCGGGCAGACCGGGGCCGGCCGGGACGAGGCAGCGGCAGCCAATCCACAGCCGAAAGCGATGCCTGAAAACGCGAGCGAGGGCGGGACAGTGAAACACTACGGCGGAATGATCAAAGTCAGACCGGAATACGAAGAACGGTATGTCATCATCCACAGGCATGTCTGGCCCGAGGTGCTGGACCGGATCGTCAAATCCAACATCCGCAACTATACGATCTTCATGCACGGCGGGTGCCTGTACTCGCACTACGACTATACCGGAGCTGACTATCAGGGCGATATGGCTGCCATCGCCGCCGATCCCGTGACCAGGGACTGGTGGAAGCTGACCGATCCGATGCAGGAGCCGCTCGAATCCAGAAAAGAGGGCGACTGGTGGGCCGCGCTGGATGTACTCCTCGACGATACCGCCAAGCAGGTTCCCTCCTCCCAGGCTGAACGCCACGCCTACCTGGCCCGGCTGAAACCCGGTTGTGATCAGGCGGTGCGGGAGGCTTTCGCAAGCCTGGCAAAAAGTTATTCCGGGCAGGCGGTCAAAAACGCGAACATACAGAACTTCGTTTTCTACCTGCATGATCGGAATCTTGTCCTCTACCTGGAGTATTACGGGAAAGATTACGCCGCGGACCGGGAGAGATTCCTGCAAAACGAGAAGTGGCTTGGCCTGGAGAAAGCCCTGGCCCCTTGCCTGGAGCAGCCGGACAGCTTATCCGTCAACCGGATGTGGGTTGAGATGGAAGACGTATTCCATACGGACTGAGCGACGTTTGAGCCTGAAGAGGCACTTGACCTTTTTACCATCCATTTCATTCCATTAAGCGGACAACCCGGTGGACACGATAAGCCAACTGCACCTGTGGGATTATGCGGCGATAGTAATTATCCTGGTGTTTCTGGTCACGGTGGGGATGCTCAGGGGACGCAGGCTGAAAGGAGATATCGATTTTTTCCTGGCAGGAAGGAGTGTCAGGTGGCCGATGATCGGTTTCTCCATCTTTGCGAGCAACATTTCGGCCGAGCACCTGGTCGGACTGGCAGGCGCAGGCTACATGTTCGGCCTTCTGCACGGCAATTATGAATGGATGGCCGCCGGGCCGCTGCTGATACTCGCCCTGATTTTCGCGCCCTATTACCTGACCACCCGGGTCAGCACCATGCCCGAGTTTCTGGAGCGAAGATACAGCCGCGCCTGTCGGGATTTCCTGGGCTGGCTGAACGTAATCACCACCATCTTCATCCGTCTTGGAGTGGCCCTGTACGCCGGGGGCCTGGTAATCAAGGTGTTTCTGGGCTGGCCGCTCTGGCTCAGCATCCTGGCGCTTTCGCTTCTCGCGGCGAGCTACACGATTGTGGGCGGCCTGGCTGCGGTCATTGTCACCGAATCGTTCTCCGCGAATATAATGATCGCCGGGTCCGCAATCCTGACTCTCATCGGACTGTCCAAGGTCGGCGGGATAGACGGACTGGTCGCCAGGGTGCCGGCCGAGTTCTGGTCCATGCTGCGTCCGGCCAGCGACCCCGAGATGCCCTGGTACGCGATCATATTCGGCTATCCTGTGCTGGGTATCTGGTACTGGTGCACCGATCAGTTGATGGTCCAGCGGGTGCTCGGGGCCAGGGACCTGAAAAACGGCCAACTGGGGGTGATATTCGCCGGGTTCCTCAAAATGCTGCCGGTTTTCATTTTTGTCCTGCCCGGAATTATCGCCTTCGCTCTTTATCCCAATCTGGCCAATGGCGACCTGGCCTATCCCACCATTATCAGCAACTGGCTGCCGGTGGGGTTGCGGGGCGTGATGGTGGCGGTTCTGATAGTGGCCCTTCTGAGCACGATCGACGCGGGCCTGAATTCAATAAGCACCATTTTCGCGCTGGACATTTTCCGCAAATGGATGCCGGACTCCAGTCACGAAAAGCTGCTTCTCATCGGACGTCTGGCCACCGCAGGCGCGATGGTGATTGCCGTGATATGGTCGCCGATGATCGGCCGGTTTCCGAAAGGAATCTTCATCGCCATTAACCAACTGATCGCCGCGATAGCTCCGCCTCTTACCGCCGTGTTCCTGATGGGGGTGCTGTGGAAAAGGACCACCCCCAGGGCCGCGGAGCTGGCCCTCTGGATAGGCGAACCGGTGACTGTCGCCGTAGGCCTGGCCAATGTTCTGGGCTGGCCGGAAAATTTCTGGCCGCACTGGATGAATTTCATGTTCCTGGCCTTTATCATGCTGCTGTTGATAATCCTTTTCATGGTAACGGTCTCCCTGTTCACCCGTCCCGCCGAGCCGGAAAAAACCCTGCCCACTCTGTCCGGGATCAACCGGGCCCATTCGGGCAAGCCGGTGTACATTCTGGCGGCCTGCCTTCTGGCGCTCATTATTAGTCTATACTCGATTTTCGGCTGAACTGTCCGTCCAGGTCACCGGCGCTGGACAAAAACGGCCAGGCCCCTTGGGGGGGCCTGGCCGTTGACGCCTCGCGCTTGTCATCCCACGGCTGCCGGGCAGCTATTTCTTCTGCTTATCCTTCATCTTCTGCTGCAGCTCCAGCAGCTTCTTGGTCAGGTCATCGCTGACCGCCTTGGCCGCAGCCTCGCCCTGGCTCTTTTTCTTGAACTTGGCCGAGGTGTCGATGGGCTTTATTTCAGCCGGATTCTCATCCGGCTGGGCGGCCTCCGCCTCCTCAACACCCACCAGTTGCCAGCCCTTGCTCAGGGCCTCGGCCAGTATCGGCATCGAGGAGGCGAACATGTCCAGCGTACGGACAGTGGAGGGACCTTTCTGGATCTGAATCCTTGAAAGCGCATAATTGAAACACTTCTCTCCGGAGGCGGCTTTCAGGCCTTCGAGATTGTCCGCCCAGGTGGACTTGTCACCCTCGGTCAGCACCTTGCGCACCATCGTGCACAGGCTGCAATCCACCGCCGGCTCACTACCGTCATCCGTAAGCTGCTCCTCCCCGGCCAGGTTGTAATAAACCCGCTGGTAGGAAAAGGCCTCTTTCTTCTTGTGCAGGATGGTCTGTTCCAGTTCGGAGTCGAAAAAGATGATCGAGTCCGCGGTCTCGGAGATCAGGGTGCCGGTGCGCATCTGCTCCGAGCTCTGGAGGGCGATGCCGGTGACGAACAGATCGAGATCGGCCACGGCGCCCTCGGCTTCGGCTTCCGTGGCTTCCGCTCCATCCTGCAGAGAACTCGTGCTCTCCTGGGTGACAGTGGTCGTTTTGGTAACGACAGGCACCTGTTTCTTCGAAGCATCCTGGACCAGCTTGTTGATCGATTTCTGCGCTTCCGCGGCTTTCTCAGCCGTTGTTTTTTGCAACTGAGAAGCGGTCTTGGCGGCGTCTTTCTGCAACTGGGCCGCTTTCTCCGGTGCATCTTTTGCCATTTGAGTCGCTTTTTTCTGGATCTGCTTGGCTTTCTCGTCGGCTTCCTTTTTTAACTCTTCAGCCGACTTCTTGGCCTGCTCGACTTTTTTCTCGGCTTCTTTCTTTGCCTTTTTCAGCATGTCATTCAGTCCGGAACCGTATACCGGGGTGAAACTCAGACAGATAACAGTGACACATAACCAGGTGATGAAACGCATCCGGCCCTCCGTTGGGTGAAATAACTGTGATGCAGGGGATAGACAGGTACCGCCGAACCAGCTACGATTACCGCAAAAAGCACTCTTACTTATTCCGCAGCTTTCCGGTGCGGAAATACCGGAGCCGCTTTTCGTTTCTGAGCCAAGGCGCACTTTATACATAATTCGAAAAAACGGCAAGTGTTTTTCGACGCAGGCAACAGTATAATTTTTATGGCGTTGTGAAGATAAACAATGAAATCGGTCTGTTCGACGCACGAAATATGCATTTATTCAGAGAAAAATATGCGCCCCGGGGCCTGGAAATAGAACGGCCCGGCGGACGAGGGTCCACCGGGCCGTGTATTCCTTTTGAATTCAATTTGTTACATCCACCATGCCTGACAAACTCCGCACAGAAACACTAATCGACAATCGACTGGTAGACCGAGACCTCGAAACGGTCGAGCAGCGGCAGGTCGCCGGTGGGATGGAGCTGGGACATGATCACGCCGATCAGCTCCTCCTTGGGATCGATAAAGAACTGGGTGTTGTAGAACCCGCCCCAGCCGTACTTGCCCTTGGTGCCGATCTCGCTCAGAGACGCCTGGATACCGAATCCCAGACCGAAATCCTGGGTCGGGCTGTCGGTCTTGACCTGCATGCTGCGCATCATCTCGACTGTCTTGGGGCTCAGAAGGCGCACGCCGTTAAGCTGGCCGCCGTTAAGCAGCATCTGGGCGAATTTGGCGTAATCCTGGGTGCTGGCGCAGAGGCCGCCGCCGCCTGAGAAATATTTCATCTCGCCCTTGTAAGGGTAGTCGGCGTCATACCGGAACGGTCCTTCCCAGATCGGTCCGTCCGGGAACGGCTGCAGGCCCTTGCCGTCGTACCAGGTGTAGACCGAGGCCAGACGGTTCAGCTTGGACTGCGGGACAAAAAACTGGGTGTCGTTCATGCCCAGCGGGTCGAAAATGCGGGTCTTGAGGAACTTGTCCAGGGGCATACCCGAGACCACCTCGACCAGATAGCCCAGCGCATCCGTGTTCAGCCCGTACTCGAATCTCTCTCCGGGGTTGAACAGCAGTGGCAGCTTGGCCATGCGCCTGGTGCTCTCGGCCAGGGTAAGGGTCTCCAGCTTGATCCCGTTGCCGATCTCGGCGTCCTTGTATAGCTGTCCCAGATCAGGGTCCCACTGGTAGACCAGTCCCGAGGTGTGGGTGAGCAGCTCGAAGATCGTGATCTCGCTGGTGGCCGGCACGGTGTAGGTCCTGCCGTCCGGGGTCTTCTTGAGCACGACCGGGTTCTTGAACTCGGGGATGTACTTGGAGACCGGGTCTCCCAGCATGAACCGGCCCTCCTCGTACAGCATCATCACCGCCACGCTGGTGATCGGCTTGCTCATGGAGCAGATGCGGAAAATGGCATCCTTGGGCATGGGGATCGACTTCTCGCGGTCCTGCATCCCGTGCGCCTTGAAATAGACCACCTTGCCGTGGCGCATCACCAGGCTCACTGTCCCTGCCACCCGCTTGTCGGCGATATAGCCCTCGATAACCGAATCGATCCGCGCCAGACGGGCGGAGGACATGCCGAGGGTCTCGGGTTTGGCCAGGGGCAGGTCGGCGGCCCGCAGAGACGGCAGAAACAGCATCAGTGCGGCGAGCAGAACGAGCAGCGGGTTGGAGTGACGCAGTCGCATGGTGAGGCCCTCCCTTGGTGTGTGGGAAACAGGGTTACCGAACGGTCAAACACAAACCGGATAACGTGACTGCCTTCGATCCCGGGCAAGACGGTCAAACCACTGTCACAGGGTCCAGCCGCAGACGGCGGCCAGACGGACAAAATTCCCGCCCAGCACCAGGCGGATCTGTTCCACGGTCAGGCGGCGGTCGTACACCACCCAGCCCAGGATCGGGGCCGGGTGCCGCATCGGGATGTCGGTGCCGAAAAGAACCCGCTCCGCTCCTGCGCTCTGCACCAGGCGCCCCACCATGCCGTAGGGCACCGAGGTGTAGTTGATCTCCAGCCAGACGTTGCCGAAACGCCGCGTCATCTCGATACACTGGGCCGCCACACGCGGGCTGGCTCCGGCGTGGGCCATCAGGAACTGCGCGTGGGGATAGCGCGGAGCCAGAATTTCGATCTCCGAGGCCGGCACTCCGCCCAGGGGCTCGAAATCGAAATGGCAGAGCACGGGCAGGTGCAGGCGCTCGGCCAGTTCGAGCATGGGGCGGAAAGAGCTGTCGGAAAGCGCCGTGCGCTGGGTGAACGGGTAGGGCTTGAAGCCGAAAAATCTCCGCTCTCCCCCGAACAGGGCCGCAGTCGACTCCCACTGCTCGGGGTAGTTGGGGTTGACCACGGCCAGTGGCAGGAACCGTCCCGGATAGTCCTCCACGGCCTGCGCAGCCACGGCGTTGCCCGCGGGCACGTCGCCGCTCAACAGGCTCCAGCTCGAAATCACCGTGGCCCGCACCCCCAGGCGCGCGCTCACCCGCTCGATCGAAGCGGCGTCCTGCGGCCCCAGGCTCAGGCCCATCATGCCGTCCACCCCCGGCGGCGCGATATGCCCGTGGGCGTCGTAGACCGGGATTTGCTCCAACGGAAGGCCCGCATCCACCCGTCGCAGGATCTCCGGACGGTCCGGGTCCTCGGGCAGCGAGGGGGTTGGTCCCAGACCAAGCAGGGTTTCAAGATTGCCGGCGGCGATCTTATCCCGGTCCTCATCCTGGATTTCGGCGTAGGCCAGCATGGCCCGGGCCGCTCCGGGACTCACCGCGCCCAGACCGGTCCCGAACAGAAGCCGTCCGGCGCCCCAGCGTGCGCAGATGAACGGGAAAGCCTCGAACGCCTGGAGCAGCGAGGTCTCCAGGTGCAGGTTCGGGCACAGGTCGAGCAGGGGGTACAGACGGGTCAGGTGGGTGTAGTTGCCCCCGACCAGCACCAGGGGCAGGCCGGGAAAGTCGCGGGAGAGCTTTTTCAGCCCGGACCAGTCGATCTGGCGCTGCTCGTGTGTGCCGGCCTGACGGTAGTTGTACCAGATCTGGTCGTAATCCAGCCAGAGAGGTGCGCGCCGCGCCTGCAGAACCTCCAGGGCCGCACGCACGAGCGGAAGGCTGAAATCCACCCCGTGCCAGTGCGGGAACATGCGGAAAGCGCGCACCCCGCGTTCGAGCCAGTCGCAGCACTCGGCGGCCAGGTTGCGGTCAGGAATGTATGGGGCGTGGCTCAGCACGGCGCAGGGCAGCAGGCGCGGCTGGCTGTCGATTCTTTTCAGAAGGAGGGAATTGGCGGAGCGGGGGTCCAGCTCGCGGGCCTGGACATGATAGACCAGCGCCCGGCTGATCCGGCAGTGGTCCATCTCATTCAGCAGGCCGCGGCAGTCGACCGGGGCGCCGGGAAGGCGTCCGGCAGGCGGGCCGAAAGCGCAGTTGGAGTCGAAATACACGGTCTGGCGCATGCCTGTCCCTCCGCGCTTCGGGCTGCCGTTTGTTGTATGCCGCCGCTGCGGGCCGACCGCCTGAGCGCCGCCACACAGCCACAGCCTTGAATATAGCCGCTTTCCGGCGCCAGTCAACAGGCTCTGCGCAAGAGTCGTGCACTGCCGGACAGACCTGTTCCCATGCGGCGGCAAAACTGTTATTTTTAGCCTGTTCACCGATCTCTCTACAAGGAGCGCCACATGCCGGAACTGAATGCAGCGGGAAAGAAACTGTTCCTGGCCGACTACGCCTGGGACGAGCTGGACCGCATCGAGGACAAAACGCAAGTCAAGCTGCTGCTGCCGGTCGGTTCGACCGAGGAGCACGGCTACCACCTTCCACTGAGCACCGACATCTACCTGGCCGCACGGATCGCCGAACGTGCGGCCCGTCTGCGCGCGGACACCCTTGTCCTGCCCGAGCTGAGCTACGGTTACTGCATGAACGGGGTCAACTACTGCGGTACGCTCAGCCTGTCCGCCGGCACGTTTATCAGCATCATCTGCGACATCGTGGAGAGCCTCTACAGTCAGGGGTTCCGCAAGCTGCTGATCTACAACGGCCACGGCGGCAACTGCGGCGCCCTGGACACCGCCCAGCGCGAGGCCCTGCGCCGTCTGGTCCCGGCCGGGCAGCCGTTCCGCTCGGATTTCGATATCCTGGTCGCCACCACGGTTTTCCACGTGCCCCCCGACCTGACCGAGGTTACCGGGGGCCGCGAGTGGGGCCACGCCTGCCAGGTGGAAACCTCGGCCATGCTGGCCCTGGCCCCGGAGCTGGTGGACATGTCGCGCGCGGTGGATGAGTACATGCCCGGCGACCCTGATACTGTCTGGCGAATCCGCGACCTGAAAAAGTTCACCGCCTCGGGGGTGCACGGCACGCCAACGATCAGCAGCGTGGACAAGGGCGAGAAGCTGGTGAGGATCCTGGTCGAGCGCCTGGGGGAGCTTCTGGTGAAGCTGTAGGAACTGGCGCGCGGCGACGATATTTAATGTGATTGATCAGGGGTGCGACGGTAAGGACGCGCCCCGGCGACAGAGAAAACGTCTCTTAATCCAGCCCACTCATTATGAAAGGCCCGCCAGATGGAAAAGCTCGCGCTTCACGGCGGCGCCCCGGTGTGCGCCGTGCCGCTCGATCCCAACCGCCTGCGCCCGCTAAGGTTCGATCAGCGGGAAAAAGAGGCTCTGCTGCGGGTTGTCGACAGCGGGGTGCTCTGCCGCTCTTTCGGCAGCGAGGCGCTGACCCTGGAGAAAGAGTTCGCGCAGTATTTCGGACTGCCGCACGCCACCGCCTGCTCCAGCGGCACCGCCGCGATCCATACCGCCTTGGCCGGGGTGGGCGTGGGCTGGCGCGATGAGGTGATCACGAGTCCGATCACGGACCAGGGATCGATCATCCCGATCATCGCCCAGGGCGCCCTGCCCGTGTTCGCGGATGTGGACCCGGAGACTTTCAACATGAATCCGGACACCATCGCCCGGGCGATCACCCCGCGCACGAAAGCGATCCTTCTGGTGCACCTGGCCGGGCTGGCGAGCGGCCTGGATGAGATAAGGGCCCTGGCCCGCAGCCGCGGGGTCGCCCTGGTGGAGGACTGCGCCCAGAGCTGGCTCGCCGGGTACAAAGGCGCGCTGGCCGGCACTTTCGGCGAGGTGGGCTGTTTCAGCTACAACGGCTACAAGCATATCGAGTGCGGCGACGGCGGCGTGTGCGTAACCGGCGATCCGGAGGTGGCCCGCCGCATGCGCCTTTTCGTGGACAAGTGCTACGACCGCACCGGAGGGGCGCGCAACCCGCAGTTTTTCGGGATGAACTACCGCATGACCGAGCTCCAGGCCGCGGTGGCCCGGGTGCAACTGACAAAGCTGGAGCGGATCATCATGCGGCGGCGTCAGATAGCGGACAGCCTGCTCAGCGGACTGCGCGATGTCCCCGGACTGCGCCTGCCCGTGGTGCCCGCGGGCTGCGAGCATAGCTGGTGGTATTTCGTGCTGCGGGCCGAGCGCGGCACGGTGCGGGCCAGCACCAGTGAGCTGGCCGCGGCCCTGGCCGCCGAGGGCCTGCCCGCCTGGACCGGCTACTGCGGTGGACGGCCGGTCTACCTGTACGGCTGCTTCCAGGACAGCGCCGGCTCGCCGTTCGCCCTGCCGCCTCTTGACCCGCAGGGCCGCGCGCTCAAAGACCTCTACCCAGCCGGACTCTGCCCGGTAGCCGAGCACCTGCTGGATGAAATGATTATCCTGTCCATGAACGAGTTCTACCAGGAGGCCGACCTCAACGACCTTCTGGCCGGGGTGCGCAAGGTGTTCACCTGGTACGCCGCGAACTGATCTGCCAGGGCTGCGGCAAGGCGCAGCCTCAACCTGTCGGGGGGATGCCCGCATGAGCCCGTGGAAAAAACTCCTTTTCTCCCTGCTGCCGCTCGTTGTCATTCTTCTGCTGGGCGAGAGCGCCTGCCGGATCAAATACTACCGGGAGCACGAGGACGGGCTGCCCTACCTTCTCGCCCCGCTGCTGTGGAAAAGCAAGGACGACGTGATCAACATCCCGCAGGTGATACGGGTCAACGCCCCGCGCGACACCTCGATCTATTCACCCTGCCGCGGCGGGAACCTTCCCCAGACCTACCACGAGGTAAACGGCTTCCAGTGGCGCGGCAAGGCGTTCCAGCCGCTCAAGGCCGCCGGGACCTACCGTATCCTGACTGTGGGCGGCTCCACGGTGGAGAGCCGAAACAACGCGGATGAGGAGACATGGTCGGCCCAGCTCGAAAGCCTGTTGAACGATTCCGCCACGGCCGCTGTGCGCTACGAGGTGATAAACGGCGGCAAAGTGGGCTACAACTCGGAGTCGGTGCTCCTGCACCTTCAGAACTACGGTTTCGCGCTCAAGCCGGACATGGTGATCTACTACGAGGCCTACAACGACGTGAGCAAGGGCCTGCTGGACAAGAAAATCGGGCTGCTCGGCCGCAGCACGTTCGGCTGGCTGCACCGCAGGCTGTACTTTTCCTCAATGCTCTACACCTACCTGGTGCAGAAATGGCACTACCGCCAGGCGGACCGCATGCTGAGCGGCGGAAACAGCGGCCGCTCCGGCGAGGAAACCCGGCTGATCGAGCAGGGGATGCAGCAGATCATCCAGGCCTGCCGGGAGCGTTCGATCCAGTTTGTCTACGTGCGCCAGGCGATCGATTTCCCCCTCGCCGCCGACAGCCTCGACCTGACCGGCCGGGCCACGCTGGAGTCCCTGCTCTCCGGCAGCCTGAAATACGGGCCGGAGCTTCAGAAACTGGCCGGTTCGGATGATTTCCCGCTCAAGCAGCGGCTGGTCAACGCGATCCAGACCGGTTTCTGCCGCTCGCAGGGAGTCCCAGTGATCGATCCCCTGCCGGCGCTGGATTCGGCCCGGACCGAGGGGCAGCACCTCTACACCGACATTGTCCACAAGACCTGTTTCGCCGAGCGTATCCTGGCCCGGGTGATCCGCGAAAACCTTCCGCCGGTGCTGCAGCAGGACCCGGCCTGGCAGAAACTCACCACGGGGGCGGCGCAGCAGTAATTTCAACTGTCCAAGTGGGTTCCGATTCCACTTCTGCCCCTCCGGCCGGCTTGACCCGCTGACAGGGATATATTATAATGACTGCTCAGTCCAAAAAATGACCGGGCGGTCATTTTTTTTGTAACTGGAGGATCGCGATGAATGTCTCAGCACCAAGACACAAGGCCCTGCTTGTCCAGGTCGCCCGTCAGAACATCGTGGACGCGGTGACGCGGATCATCGCGGCGGACGGCATGCAGGGTTTCAGCATGGACCGGGTGGCGGCCGAGGCCGGCGTGCCCGAGGGCACACTCTATCGCTATTTCACCACCAAGAGCGCCCTGGTGCGGGACACGGTGGACCATTGCCTGATCCCGATGCAGGACGAGCTTCTCGAGACCCTGGCCGGCGGCGGCCCGCCGGATGCCCGTCTGGCCGAGATGATCCAGCGCCACCTGGGCTTTTTCGAGCGTCACCGCAGCTTTTTCCGCGTGCTGCTTTACGACCGCACGCTGGCCCAGAGCAAGGCCGCGCGCTACAAGAACAGCCGCTTCCGTCAGTTGATCGAGCGCACCGCCGCCGTGGTCGAGGAGGGGGTGCAGGCCGGCCTGTTCCGTCCCCTCGACCCGCTCAAGGTAGCCACGGTGATCCTGGAGGCGGATATCGCGATGATCGGCCGCCGTCTGGTCTGCGAAGACCCCGGGCCGGTGGAGGACGATGCGGTGCTGCTCAGGGACATGCTGATTCACGGTATCGGACAGTCCGGTCCGGAAGACCGGCAAGGACAGAGGTGAGAACTTGAAAACAAGGCGAACAGAATTTGGAAAGACGGGACTGCTCCTGGCCCTGGGCGTTCTCGCCCTCACTGCCTGCACCCGTCTGGCCGAGCGCCCGCTCGAACGCCGTATCCCGGGCGCGCCGGACACCCAGTGGCGGCCACCCAGAAGCGCAACTACACAGGCCGCGGCGCGCGACACCGCGCACAGCGGCCTGGAGGCAATCACGCCCGCGATGCGCGAGCGCAACTGGACCCTGGACGACATCGTGGACATCGCCCTGACCAACAACCCGCTCACCCGGGCCAGCTGGCAGGCGGCCCGCGCCGCAGCGGCGCGTTACGGCAGCGAGAAAGCCGCCTGGCTGCCGAGGCTGGATGCGGACGGCGGCTACGGAAGGGCGCGCGGCTCCACGGCCGGGGGGCGGCTGGCCTACAAGTCGATCAGCTATGACGCCGGGGTGAGCCTGAGCTATATCCTGTTCAATTTCGGCCGCCGCATCGCGGATGTCGAGGCCGCCCGTCAGGACATGATCGCCCAGAACTGGAGCCACAACGCCACGGTGCAGACTGTGATTCTGGCCGTGCAGGAGGCCTATTACCAGTACCAGTACTCAAAGGCCATGTACAAGTCGAGCCAGGTCTCCCTGGAGGAGGCCCGCCGCGACCTGGACGCCGCCGAGCAGAAACGCGCCGCCGGACTGGGCACGGTGGCGGACGTGCTCCAGGCGAAAACCCGCGCCTCGCAGGCCGAGCTTTCACTGCAGAGCGCCGAGGGCCGGATAAAGACCATCCGCGGCAGCTTGGCCACGGTCATGGGTCTGCCCGCCGACCTGGACTACGATATCGATTACCTGCCCGAGGACGTGCCGGCGGATTCGGTCGCGCTCACCGTGGACCGTCTGATCGACGAGGCCCTGGCTCGCAGGCCCGACCTGGCCGCAGCTCGCGCCCAGGCGCTCCAGGCCAGCGCCGAGGCGGCCTCCACCAGCCGGGAGCGCTACCCCGAGATTTCCCTGACTGGAGGCGCTGGGCGTATTTACTACAACAGCCGCGACCGTCAGGGCGACACCTACAACATTTCCCTGGGCGTGAGTGTGCCGCTGTTCACGGGGTTCAAGGCCGAGAACGATGTGCTGGAGGCGCGGGCCAAGGCCGAGGGCGCCGAGGAAAAAGCCCGCGGCGTGCAGCAGCAGGTGGTGCTGGATGTCTGGACCAGCTACTACGACCTTCAGACCGCGGCCAAGCGCCTGAACACCAGCCGCGACCTTCTGGCCAGTGCTGATGAGTCGCACAAAGTGGCTTTGGAACGCTACCGGGCCGGAGTGGGCTCGGTCCTGGAGCTGCTGCAGAGCCAGTCGGCGCTGGAGGATGCCCGCGCACAAAACATTCAGGCCCGCACAGACTGGTTCCTCTGTCTGGCCCGGCTGGCGAAAGACACCGGTTCGCTGGGCCTGGGGCAGACGAGTTTGATCCCAACCGCAGGCAACGCCACGAACGAGGGTAAATGAGGATGAGTGCGAAGATGAATACCGGATTCAGCATAAAAAGCAGCCTCCGGGCTCTGGCCGCTCCGGCTGTTTGCCTGGGCCTGCTCGGTCTGGCCGCCTGCAACGGGAACAAGGGGCCGGCCGCCGCGCCGCCGGTGCCGGTGCTGGTCGATACGGTCAAGGTGCAGGACGTGCCCCTGGAAGTGCGCTCCATCGGGAGCGTGGAGCCCTACAACACCGTGTCGGTCAAGGCCCGGGTGGGCGGCGAGATCAAGAAAGTGTATTTCGAGGAGGGGCAGGACGTGCGGCGCGGCGACATGCTGTTCCTGATCGACCCGGCCCCCTACCAGGCCGCGTTGGAGTCGGCCCGCGCGGACCTGGCCCGCGACAGCGCGGCCTGGCTGAACGCCCGCGAGACAGTGAAACGCTACTCCGAGCTGGTGCGCAAGGAATACATCACCGCCCAGCAGTACGATGACATGCAGGCCCAGGAGCGCCAGCTCGCAGCCTCGGTCATGGCCGCCCGGGCCGATCTGGACAATGCGAAGCTGAACCTCGATTTCTGCTCGGTCCGCTCGCCGCTGGATGGCCGCACGGGCATGCGCATGGTGGACCAGGGCAACGTGATCAAGGCCAACGAGGGCGAACTGGTGGTGATCAATCAGGTGCGCCCGATCTATGTCTCTTTCACCATCGCCGAGCGCTACCTGACCGAGATCCGGGCCCAGGCCGGCGGAGAGCTGCGCGTGCTGGTCAACATCCCGGACGACGGGGAGGTGCTGCACGAGGGCCGGCTCAGTTTCCTGGACAACATGGTGGATGAGGCCACCGGCACGCTGCGGCTCAAGGCCGTGTTCGACAACCAGGACCTGGAGCTCTGGCCGGGCCAGTTCGTGGACACGCACCTCGTCCTGAAAATTATGCGCGGGGTGATCACCGCGCCCTCGCAGGCCGTGCAGCCGGGCCAGAACGGCAGCTTCGTCTACGTGGTCAAGCCCGACATGAGCGTGGAGTCGCGCCCGGTGGCGGTCTCCTACGACAGCGACAACCTTTCGGTGTTCGACAGCGGTGTTCAGCCGGATGAGATCGTGGTCACCGACGGCCAGTTGAGGCTGCGTCCCGGCTCGACAGTCCAGTTCAAGAGCGGCCTGAGCGCGAGCGCGCCCGACTCCGCCGCGGGCGGTGGCGGACAATGAATTTCTCCGAGATTTTCATCCGGCGCCCGGTGGCGACCATTCTGATCATGTTCGCCATCCTGCTGTTCGGCATCTACGCCTACCGTCAACTGCCCGTAGCCGAACTGCCCAATGTGGATTTCCCCACGCTGCAGGTGTCGGCCTCGCTGCCCGGGGCGAGCCCGGAGACCATGGCCAGTGCGGTGGCCACCCCGCTGGAGCGTCAGTTCTCGACCATCGCCGGCCTGAGTTCCATGACCTCGACCAGCAGCCAGAGCAGCACCAGCATCACGCTGCAGTTCGACCTGTCGCGCGACCTGGACGCCGCGGCGCTGGACGTGCAGTCGGCCATCTCGGTGGCCCAGCGCCAGCTTCCCGCCGACATGCCCAGCCCGCCCTCCTATCGCAAGGTGAACCCGGCCGACATGCCGATCCTTTACCTGGCCCTGACCTCGCCCACCATGCCGCTGTCCGACCTGGACGAGTACGGTGAGACGATGATGGCGCAGCGCATCTCGATGGTCAACGGCGTGGCCCAGGTGAACGTCTACGGCTCGCAGAAATACGCCGTGCGCGCCTACCTGGACCCCAAGCTGCTGGCCTCGCGCGGGATCGGGATCGACGAGGTTCAGGCGGCGATCAAGTCGGCCAACGTGAACCTTCCCACCGGTATCCTCTACGGCCGCTACAAGGCATTCACCGTGGAGGCCACCGGCCAGCTCAACGAGGCCAAGAACTACGAGCCGGTGATCGTGGCCTACCGCAACGGCCGCCCGGTGCGCCTGGGCGAGCTGGGGCGGGTGATAAACAGCGTGGAGAACGACAAGACCGCCGCCTGGTACGTGGACCAGCGCGCCCTGATCCTGGCTATCCAGCGCCAGCCTGGCACCAACACCGTAGCCGTGGCCCAGGCGGTCAAGGACCTCCTGCCGCAGTTCCGGGCCAAGCTGCCGCCCTCGGTCAACCTTCAGATCCTGTTCGACCGCTCAGACTCGATCCGTGAGTCCTTCACGGACGTGAAATTCACCATGTGGCTGACCCTGGGCCTGGTGGTGCTGGTGATTTTCCTGTTCCTGCGCAACGTCTCGGCCACCCTGATCCCCAGCCTGTCGCTGCCGATGTCGATTGTGGGGACATTCGCGGTGATGCAGCTTCTTGGCTACAGCCTTAACAACCTGTCGCTGATGGCGCTGATCCTGTCGATCGGGTTCGTGGTGGATGACGCGATCGTGATGCTGGAAAACATCGTGCGCCACATGGAGATGGGCAAAAAACCGCTCCAGGCGGCCCTGGACGGGTCGCGGGAGATCGGGTTCACCATTGTCTCGATGACCCTCTCCCTGGTGGCGGTGTTCATCCCGGTTCTGATGATGGGCGGGCTGATCGGACGGCTGTTCCACGAGTTCGCGGTCTCGATCAGCGCGGCGATCCTGATCTCCGGGTTCATCTCTCTGACCCTGACCCCGATGCTGGGCAGCCGGATACTCTCCTCGCAGTCGCACAAAAGGCATGGAAAGATCTACCAGGCGAGCGAGCGCTTTTTCGACCGCATGCTGGCCGTGTACGAAAAAGGGCTGGCCTGGTCGCTTCACCACCGCGGGTTCACCATGTTCTATACGATTGTGATCCTGGTCCTGATGGGCTACCTGTTCAAGATCGCCCCCAAGGGCTTCCTTCCCAGCCAGGACAACGGCCAGTTGTTCATCATGACCGAGGCGGCTCAGGGCATCTCGTTCGAGGATATGGTCAAGCACCAGTTGGCCGTGGCGGACGTGGTGCGGCAGAATCCCAACGTGGAGGCGTTCATGTGCAGCGCCGGGGCGCGCGGCTCCTCCGGAGCCAACGGCGGTACGCTGTTCCTGCACCTGAAGCCGCGCAGCGAGCGCAAGGCCACGGTGGACCAGGTGATCGCCCAGTTGCGCCCGGAGGTGGCGAAAATCCCCGGGATCATGGCCTACATGCAGAACCCGCCGCCCATACGTATCGGCGGCAGCCTGACCAAGGGACAGTACCAGTTCATCCTGCAGAGCACGGACACGGATGAGCTGTACAAGTACTCCAACATCCTGCTCGAAAAGCTGAAGACCGCGCCGGGGTTCCTGGACGTGAACACGGACCTTCAGATAACCAACCCCACGGTGGAGGTGAAGATCGACCGGGACAAGGCCTCCAGCCTGGGGATAAGCGCCGAGCAGGTGGAAAGCGCCCTCTACAGCGCCTACGGCAGCCGTCAGGTCTCGATGATCTACACGCCGAACAACACCTATTACGTGATCATGGAACTCGACCCCAGGTTCCAGCGCGACCCGGACATGCTCTCGATGCTTTACGTGCGTTCGAGCCGCGGCCAACTGGTGCCCCTGGAGGTGGTGGCCAAGCTGGAGCGCACCCTGGGTCCGCTCACGGTCTCGCATTTCGGGCAGTTGCCCTCGGTGACCATATCGTTCAACCTCGAACCGGGGGTCTCCCTGGGCCAGGCGGTCTCCACGGTGGAGGACATCTCACGCCAGAGCATGCCGGCCACGATCAGCACCACATTCTCGGGCACGGCCCAGGCGTTCCAGTCCTCGATCAGCGGCATGCAGTACCTTCTCATACTGGCCGTACTGGTGATCTACATCGTGCTGGGCATCCTGTACGAGAGTTTCATCCACCCGCTGACCATCCTCACTGCCCTGCCCTTTGCCGGGTTCGGTGCGCTGGTCACGCTGCTGCTGTTCAAGGTGGAACTTAATATTTATGCTTTCGTGGGTATCGTGATGCTGGTGGGCCTGGTGAAGAAAAACGGCATCATGATGATCGATTTCGCCCTGGAGGCCCAGCGTGAGCAGAACCGCAGCCCGTATGACTCGATCTACGAGGCCTGCAAGGTGCGTTTCCGTCCGATCATGATGACCACCATGGCCGCGCTGATGGGTACGCTACCCATTGCGGTGGGCTACGGCGCCGGCGGCGAGGCCCGTCAGCCGCTGGGCCTGGCCGTGGTGGGCGGACTGGTGTTCTCGCAGTTCCTGACCCTGTTCGTCACGCCGGTTTTCTACATGTACATGGATCAGTTCCAGTCCTGGCTGCGCCGGGGACGGAAAAAGAGCCTGCCGTCCGCCTGACATTCAGGCGCCAGCGGAAATACTCGATATGCAACTTTTCATGCAGGGGGCGCGGTAATATGCGCTCCCTGTTTTTTTGGCTGTCTGGCAGGCCCCTGTCCGGAGTGGATACTCATTAACTCATCATTTTCCTTGCCATAATATCACCTACATTGTATTTTTATTCGTCATCCGGAACTCATTTTCTGATTATCAAAGAGTCTGGCGGCGAATGAGTATTCACGGAATGTATTTTTATTTGACAATCAGGGCGTTCCCCATTATATTTATTGCGACAATCGATTGCAGTACCTGTTAGAAGCCTGTGCCAAATTCGGTACAGGTATTTTTTATAACCCACAGGGGGCTGCGACCCCCACCGCGCAGTTCGGGTTCGAAAGGAGGACCCGCGATGTCTGACACCTCTTCCCGCAACAGCTCCAACGGCAAGACCACGCTTTATGTAGTGATCGCTCTCCTCGTCATTCTGGCCGGAGTGGGCATCTGGCAGTTCAAGACGATCTCGGAGAAAAAGCAGGAGATTGCCTCCCTGCAGACCGAAAAGGTCGGTTTCATCGCCGCCCAGGACAGCCTTAACAACTATATCACGGAAGTCAGCGGCACGATCGACGAGATCGGCGCCAAACTGAAAGATGTCCGCGACCAGCAGGTGGTAATCAGCAACCTGATCACCACCGCCGAGAAGGACAAGAGCAAGAAAGCCATGATCCTGGATGACATAACCGCCATCCAGACCCAGCTCGAGCAGGACAAACGTGATGTCGAGGACCTGAAAGCCAAGATGCAGAAATCCAATTTCCGCATCAAGGCCCTGGAAAAGATGGTGGCCAACCTTCAGAAAGAGATTAACCAGAACCAGGCCACTATCTCCAGCCTGAAAGCCGCGTTGGAGGAGAAGGAAGTCGTCCTTCACGTGACCCGCGACTCTCTGAGTTTCTCGCAGAAAGTTCTCCAGAACACCGAGAGCAAGCTGCACGAGACCGAGCAGACCCTGGTCGACACCCGCAACACTGCCTACTACGTGATCGGGACCTCCAAGGAGCTCGAGGCTCGCAACGTGATCGACCGCGTGGGCTTTATTGTCAAGAAGCCTTCCCTGTCCAGCGAGTTCGACACCAGCGTGTTCTCCAAGATCGACGTGACCAAGGTCTCGGATTTCTCCCTGGACTGCAAGGCCACGGATGTGAAGATCATCCCGCCGCGTGTGGCGACCAGCTACAAGATCGAGCAGCTCGAGAACAGCAAGTCCGTGCTCAAGGTGCTGGATCGTGAGCAGTTCTGGAAGGTGCCCTACCTGGCGATCGTGACCAAGTAAAGCCTTCTCTGCGTGCCAGAAAGATGCAAACAGAAAGCCCGGCCCCCAAGGCCGGGCTTTTTTTGTCCTTATGGGGTATCCCGGGCTGAAAGCAGGGGGGCCGGCGGGGCGCGGGAGCGCGGGCCCGGCCGCGCCAGCGGCGCAGCCGGGCCCGCGTTTACGCGGCGCCGGCCCCCTTGGTCGTACCGCGGCACAAAGCTTGCTTCTCCTTGTCCGGCATGCCTCGGACTGTTAAATTACACGAACACTGGAAAACCTGAAAAATATATTCCCAAAGACCCTCCACGGACCTTTCCCCGCGGGATCAGCGCCAATGCATACGAAAGATCATTTCATCGGGGCCGCTCTGACCGGAATTTTCGTCCTGATCGCCTATATCCTGACCATGGCCCCCACGGTCACTTTCTGGGATGCGGGCGAATTTATCGCCGCGGCCTACACCCTGGGCATTCCTCATCCACCCGGAACGCCCCTGTTCGTGAACATCGGCCGGGTGGTCTGCAGCCTGCCGCTGCC
>CAYLSM010000058.1:0-22096 GCA_964386505.1 uncultured Gemmatimonadales bacterium | reverse complement strand
CCTCCAGCACCGAGATATCCGCGCCGCAGGCGCTGGAGAGCTGCGCCCGGTCATTGACCGCCACCCCGTGGAACCAGCCGTCGCCGATATCGGCGCAGTCCTCGAAGGCGAGCAGGCCGCTATAGGTGCGCCCGCTGCGCTTGTCGGTGAGACTGAGCGTGCCGCCCGGCTCGGCCCGGACCAGGAGGAACTCGTTCTCAATGGCGTTGGCGGCGGCCTTGAGGCTGCCCGTGTAGCGCACCGGTCCCGGAGCGGGCTCCACGCTCAGCGTGGTGTAGCCGAAAGCCGGAACTTTAAGCTGGCAGCAGACCCGCACCAGGTGACGAGGGTCCCACTCGGGGCCCTGGTAGCGCTCGCGGCGGAAACCCTCCCGGTTCTGCGCCTGGCTGCAGAGCTGCCAGGGGATTACTGCGCCGTCAGGCCCGCGCAGGATAAAAGCGAACTTGCGCTCGTAGCCGAAAAACTCCTCGAACGTGGTGGGCCAGTCGGTGGGCAGGCGGATATCCAGATCGACCGGCTCATCCAGGGCCGTGGCGGTGGGGTTGAACACAGCCATGAACAGCGCGCCCTCGGGCAACGGGGCCTTCGGCGCGGCGGCCTCGGCCAGGGACTTGAGCGCCGCGGCGCTCAGGCGGCTCGAGATGCCGAGCGACTGGTCGAAGCGGTAGAGCATGTCCTGGTGGATCTGGTCGATGGAGCAGCCGCACATGCTGTCGTGGGGGTGGTTTTCGATGAGGTGTTTCCAGGCCAGACGCAGGTAGCCGTCGGGGTACTCCGCACCCAGGGCCTGCGCGGCAAAAGCGCTGAACGGCTCGGCCCAGAGCGTGAGCTCATCCTCGCACCGCGCGTTTTTCTGCTTGAGGTGGATGCGGCTGGAGAGCACGCCCGGGATCAGGTGACCATCGCGCTGCGTGCGGCGGCTCATGCGCAACTCGCCGGTCACGGTGCGGGTGATCTTGCCGCGTTCGGCCAGGAAGTCTCGCATGTAGTCGGCCGGTGTGGAATGGACCACCCGGATGCCCTCGGCGGCCAGGCGCTCATTGGCGCGGGCCAGCACTCCGGGCATGCGCGGCTCGATCTCGATGTGGTCGCGCCCGTCGTACAGGAGCAGCGTGCCGGTCGCGCTGCGGGCGGACTCGGCGTGGACAAACCGTATCAGGCGCTCCAGGGCGCTGTCGGGGTCGAACGGCGCGCGGCCGAAATCGCGCACCCGGGCCTGGAACGTGGTGTAGCCCTCCGCGCCGAAACGGTAGGTGGGCAGCGTGGTGCCATCCGGGGCGCGCCAGTTGAAACAGGCGGTGTCGACCCCGACCGGCGCTCCGCGCCAGACAAAGGCCACCGGGCAGCCCATCTGGTCCAGTATCTGCGGCATCTGGCCGGTGTGTCCGAACTGGTCGTTGACAAAGCCGGGCCAGAGCGTGGCAGTGGAGCCAAGCTCGCGGCAAAGGTCAGTCCCGAGCTGAAGGTTCCGCACCAGGGACTCGCCCGAGACCAGCCACTCATCCGGCTCCACGTACCAGGGTCCGGGCAGGAGCCGTCCCTCGCGCACGTAGCGCTCGACCAGCTCGCGTTTCTCGGGCCGCACCTCCAGATAGTCGAACACGGGGATTGTCTGTCCGTCGGACACAAAGTTCCGGAACTCCGGCTCCTTCTCGAACGTGTCGAAGGCCTCATCCAGCAGCGAGACCAGGCGCATGCGGAAACCCTGGTACGGCTCGTACCACTCGCGGTCCCAGTGCGTGCTGGCGATGTAGTGGGCGGTGCGCTGCGCTGCCGGGGTCTGGGCCGGGGCGGCGAGAGCGGCGATGAGGATCAGGCTGAACAGGCAGAGCGAGAGGCGCGTTTGCATGACGGTCCTCCGGGAGCGGGAAAGTACGGGTGGATAAGCGTATTATCTATCGTTGAGACGGGCAATGTCTGCGTGGATCAGTCTTTCAGCGCTGCTGACAAGGCTTGGACGAGGCTGTCCCGGGTCTGCCGCCAGGGCGTTTTACGGCCGGTCAGGAGCGACTGGTTCAGCTCGATCTCGATCCCGGCGTAGCGCTCGGGGAACAGCCGCCGCAGCGCCGTTGTGTGGCCGTCCGACACCCCGCGGTAGGGGTAGTTGAAGCGCACGCGCAGCTCCGGCAGGGATTCGGCCAGGGAGGCTTTCAGCCTGCGGCAGAAATCTTTCTCTGCCGGGCGGCGCGGGTCGTACAGAAGGCCCAGGCCGGCGTTGCGAACCACTCCCTCCAGAGCAGGGGTGAAACTGTGCACGGACAGGTGCAGCACCCGCTGCCCGCGCTCCAGCGCGGCGCGGATTTCAGACTCCACCGCGTTGCGGAAGGGCAGATAATGCTTATCTATCAGGCTCTTTTTCCGCGACGGTTCAAGAGCGACGGTCCGGTCGGAGAACAGGCGCGGGTGGTGCAGGCTGCGGTTGAGGTCGACCAGCAGGCGCGTGTTGGTGGAGTAGAACAGCGGGGCGCCCAGGGCACCGGCCAGCTCGCGGGCGAGTGCCAGCGCGCCCGGGTCCCAGCCGCGATGGCTGTCCAGAATGCCGCCGCAGCCCGCAAACAGGGCTGACCATCGGCGCGGCACACCGTTGCCGCCGTGCTCGCAGGTGATTATAACAGCGGTCTCAGGGCAGGAACATTTCGCCTTGGTCGAGGCAGCGGCAGAGCTCAAGGTAGACCTCTTTGAGACGCTCGCGGCGGTAGTCGCCGTCCAGGGCGGCCAGGATGCGTCCGGAGAGGCTGCCGCGCTGGAGCAGGACTTCCAGCGGACGCTCCCAGGCCGGGTCGTGCTCGAAGTCCGGCAGGCAATGCGCGGCCAGGTGGTTCCAGAACTCCAGGGCGGTCACGGGCTTGTCCGGGTTCAGGCCGAACAGGGCCAGGTAGCCGCGGTCCGCGATCCGGGTGGCGTGGCCGTTGCGGATCACCTCGCGGAAAAGCGCGGCCAGCGGCTCCACCTCCCAGGCTTTCTGCGCCGCCGGGTCGATCCAGTTTCCCATGGAAAGCTTCTTCAGGACCGCACAGATAAGCGCGGCCGCGGCCAGGTCGGCCGGGGGGGATTCCTGAAGATCGAGGACGCGGATTTCGACGGAGCCGCGGTCGAAACGGGCAATGGCCCCGCGGGAGTTGAGGAACTCCTTTTTGAGCACGCCCTCCGGGTCGAAAGGGGCCACCTGGGCCAGCATGGGCTGGTAGATGCGCCGCTCGTACTCCTCCTCGGAGAACGCGGCCTCGGGGACTATTTTTCCGGCTACAGCCGGCAGGCGCTCGGAGTTGTGGCAGTAGACCTCCATGCGCGAGTCGAGCCAGCCGGTGGGTCGGCTGTCCAGAAGCGGCGAACTGGCGGTCAGGGCCGGCATCACGGGCAGCAGAAGGCGGATAGCGGCGTGCAGGCGGCCGAACTGGTCATCCCCGCTGAACGGCAGGTTGATGTGCATGCTCTGCAGGTTCGACCAGCCGTGGCCCTTGCAGCCGAAAATGCGGTCGTAGGTCTGGTAGACCTCGCTGTACTCGTGGGGCCAGAGACGGGTCTGGGTGTGTGGGTCCATCCAGGGATGGGCCGCGCCGGGCATGAGGCGTGCGCCAAGGGGTGCGGCAAGCTCGGAGGCGCGCTCCACGTTGCGGCGGAACGCCCCGGCCAGGCCGGAAAGCGAGGGAGCCGGGCCGGCGGTCTTGAACTCCAGCACGTGCAGGACCAACTCGTTGGACCAGTCGATCCGCTCCAGGCCCTCGGCATCGCCGGAGAGCTCTCCGGCCTGGGCGGACAGAATCCTGTCAGCTACTGGCAGGACATCCAGGCTGTCCCGCCCGACCAGCATGTATTCCAGCTCGACTCCGAAAGCCTGGAACAGGTGAATGGGGCTCGCATCGCTCAAACCGTGGCGCTCCCCTGCTTGCGGGTTTCGAGACGGCGGAGGAAGACCTCCATGATCCGGATATAGAGTTCCTCGTCCAGCACCTCGTCCTCCACCCCGGCGTCGATATTGGGATTGTCGTTGACCTCGATCACATAGACCTTGTTGCCGATCTGCTTGAGGTCCACCCCGTAGAGGCCGTCGCCGATAAGGTTGGCCGCCTTGAGCGCGGTGCGGACCACGCTTTTGGGCACCTTGCCCAGGGGCAGGGTGTCGAAGCGCCCGTAGACATCGTTACCGCTCTTGTCCTTGCCCACGATCTTCCAGTGCTTGCTGGCCATGTAGTAGCGGCAGGCGAACAGGGGGCGGCGGTCGAGGATGCCGATTCTCCAGTCGAAATCGGTGGGCAGAAATTCCTGGGCGATCACCAGCTCGCTTTTCTTGATCAGGGCACGGGCCTCGCGTAGAAGGCTCTCACGGTCGGAGGCCATCACCACTCCCTGGCTGAACGAGCTGTCGGGCTGCTTGAGGATGCAGGGCAGGCTGAAGTCCTCGAGCAACTGGTCGTAATTCTTGCTGTGCACGATGAGGGTCTTGGGAGTGGGCACCCGGTAACGGCTGAGCAGCTCGGCCAGGTAGACCTTGTTCGAGCAGCGCAGGATCGACTCGGGGTCGTCGATCACCACCAGCCCCCCGGCCACGGCCTTGCGGGCGATGCGGTAGGTGTGGTGGTCGACGTTGGTGGTCTCGCGGATGAACAGGGCGTCGAACTCCGACAGGCGGTTGGAATCGTCGCGGGTGATCAGCTCCACGCTCATCTCCAGCGACTCGGCGGCCTTGATAAATTTCTTGAGCGCTTTCTGGTTGGAGGGCGGGCGCTTTTCCTGCGGGTCCTGCAGGATCGCCATCTCGTAGCGCGCCACCGGGCGCTTGGGGATGACCAGTTTCTTGCCGCCGAAGAACTCGCTGAAAACCTGCTCGGCGAACTCGAGTTCCTCGGCCGGTATTTCTTTCACCCCCAGCGGGCTGACATTTACAAGCTGCCACTGCTGGGCGATGAAACTGAAATCGGCGCGCAGGAAAGGGGTGGGGAAATACTTGAACAGCTTGGAGCTGAGCTGCTCGAACCGCTTGTCCAGGGACCGTCCGAAATAGATATTGACCGAGGTTTTCTTTATTTCGCTGCCAGCGGGACCGGCCACGCTGATGATGGTTTTCTGGATCAGTTCGTCCATTTCATCCGAAGCCAGACGGATGATGCCGACCGATTTCATGTCCTGGATGGTGGTGACGCTGGGTACAGGCTTGTGGCCGCGGGCCTCGGCCAGCAGCGAGACATAGTATCCGATTGACTGGTAGCGGTAGCTCTGGCAGATGTTGAAGACCTTGTCGCCCTTGAGTACTGAGTAAAATTCATCGGCCAGGTAGGAACGCGCCGCCACCGGACCGATCCCGTCCACCCTGAGTGGGAAATCCTCGGGGTTTTCGATCACTACTATAACCGACACTTAATGCCTCCCTCGCCTTTGCCTGCTCGGGGTGATCACCAGCAGGTTGGCGTCGAATGTCAGAATGCCCAGCATGATCGAACAGATGAGGTGGTTGAGTTCCACCTCGTAAATCTGTTCGTCGCTCACCGGATTGGGCATCAGCGGGTCCGCTACGCGCGCGGTTTTTGCCTCCATATTGTAGCCGCACAACACCACGAAATGCCCGACCGGCACCCCGCGGATATCATCGTAAATCATGCGGTTACCCTGCTCGATCTCGCGGGCCGTACGGTAAAGATAGGTTGAGCACAGGCCGGTGAGGATCGGGGTGTCGTGCTTGAGCAGCCGCCGGATGAGCGATGGTTTGAGGTCCTCGAACGTGATCCGTCCGCCCAGGCCCAGAAAGCGAAGGTAGGCCTCGGAGGCAAAACGGATTTTCTTGCCGCTCTTGTGCTGGATCTGTTCGCGCAGCTTGGCGCTCAGATCGATATTCAGCGAGGGCCTGAACCAAGTGGGGTCGAACACTTTCACGTCGTACGTGTACAGCGTGGCGTCATAGCCGTTCTCCAGGGCGTGCAGCCCCAGCAGCACGGCCAGCGTGCCGCCGTCAGCCAGCTTGGGCACCTCCTGGATGACCTGCATCAGGTTGCGCTCGTCCTCGTAATAATTATAGACGGCGTGCAGGCAGGTCGGGCCGCAGGTGATATCATCCGGCTGGGGTAATATTTCCATATGAATAGTGTTGTGCATGGCAATTGTCCGTGGAGTTGAATACAGTCCGAGTAAAGCACACCGTTAAATATAAGCGAGAACGGCCCGCATGAGGAAATTTTTCGGACAAAAAGGAAGGCCGGCAAGGTGCGGGCGGCACACGAAACCAGCGGATACGCGCCGGACGCGCCTCCGGGGCTGTCGGGAGTCTCGCCGCACTCACCACACGCGGGTTCGGCCATGTGCTCAGGGCCTCTATACTATTGCAAATACCGAGTCGCTGGAATAAAATCCATGCGACACCGCGAACGCAAAAGGAGACCCCCCATGCAATCTTTCCGGAAAGACCTCAAGTACGCCCTGGCTTTGCTGTTTCTGCTGACCGCCGGCTGCGTGAGCGCCAGTTTCAGCCCCGCCCCCGGAACGCCGAGTTACCCGTCGACCAAGAGCGTGATGATTCTCAAGGGCATCCCAGAGAAGCCCTATGTAGAACTGGGTGAGATAACCGCCCGGGGCCAGGACGAGCGCCGTATCATTGACCATATCCGCAAGCAGGCGATGAAAGTGGGCGCGGAGGCGATCATCCTCACCCCGAGCCAGACCCGGGTCAGCGGCATCAAGGAGCAGCGGCAGGGCCAGTTTGCCACCACCGAGGTGTTGATGCGGGCCATCGCGATCCGGTTCAAGGCGAATTGAAGGACACGGGACAACGGAAAGGCTGTCAGCCGGGTGGCCGGACCGGGTTGGAAACGCAAGAAAAAAACGGAATATTGACGTATTATGCCGGGTTTCAGGTTGCAGGCAGTGCAGGTGTAACTTGCTGATAAAGAATAGATTGATCGTCTTGAACTTCCACGTTCCAGACGCTCCGCACAATTGCCTCCTGTAGAAATTCAAATGTTCAGCAAATTTTGATGCAACATACGGCCGTTAATTTGCCTCCGTGCGGTTGGGTGTTCCGCAGCACTTCGGCGCGGGCGACTGTGCGCTCGTTCCGCGAGGGATGCGGATTGTTTTATCACCATATCCCGGAGGCGAAATGCGTAGTATCGAGTCTGGTGTGCGGCGCTTTGTCGGTGTCGCGATGTGTCTGTTCCTGATCCTGCCCGCGGCCGTTATGGCCCAGGGGTCGGATGTTGCGCTCAAGAGCGGCCGCGGGGCAATCGCGGGCCGGGTGGCCAGCGAGAGCGGCGCGCCGCTTCCCAACGCCCAGGTGTTCCTGGAGGGGACTTCCTTTGGCGCGGTGGCCAACCTTCAGGGCTACTATAAGATCAGCAACATCCCGGCCGGCAGCTACAAGCTGGTCGCGGCTTATGTGGGTTACGACCGTGAGAGCCGCGATGTCACGGTGGGCGCAGGCAGCACCTCGGGCCAGAATTTTAACCTCAAGAGCGTGGTGATCGAGGGAGAGAGTATCGTGATTGAAGGCGGGATACGCTCCGGCCAAGCCGAGGCGCTCAACCGCCAGAAAACCTCCGATAACATAAAGAACGTGGCGGCCGAGGACATGATCGAGGCGTTCCCGGACCCGAACACGGCCGAGGCGCTGCAACGGATTCCGGGCGTCTCGATCGAGCGCGACCAGGGTGAAGGACGCTACGTGCTGATCCGCGGCATGGAGGCCCGCCTGAACGCCATGACAGTGAACGGCGAGCGCCTGCCCTCGCCCGAGGGCGATATCCGCTCCGTGGCCCTGGACGTGATCCCGGCGGACGTGCTCTCGAGCATCGAGGTGATCAAGGCGATCACCCCGGACATGGATGCCGACGCGATAGGCGGCTCGGTCAACCTGATCACCAAGAGCGCCCTGGATTATGACAAGCCGGTGATCAAGGGCAGCGTCTCGGGCGGCTACAACAGGATAGTCGAGGACGGCATATTCAAGGGCGGCATCACCCTGGGAAACTGTTTCGGCAGTGAAAAGCAGTTCGGAGCCCTGCTGAGCATGGACTACTACAAGTCGAACAAGGGTTCGGACAACAACGAGATGGCGTACACGGACGTGGAGTTGGGTGGCTCGGACGCGCGGGTCCTGGAGGACCTTCAGCTCCGCGACTACATCATCACCCGCAAGCGCTTCGGGATCAGCTCCACTCTGGATTATCGCCCGGATGACCGGACGAGCCTGTCCCTGCGCAGTTTCTTCAACGATTTCGACGATCACGAGAACCGCCGCACCCTGCGCTACCGTCCGGGCAAGGGCGATTTCGAGACCGCCACCAGCGCCACCGGCGCCCGGGCCGAGCGTGGGTTGAAAGACCGTTTCGAGCAGCAGCGTATCGTGGGCGTGATCGGCACCGGCGAGCACAAGCTGGACAAGGTGAACGTGGACTACCAGGTCTCCTGGACCTGGGCCTCGGAAAATGAGCCGCGCGCCTACTACAGCACTTTCGAGCAGAAGAAGCTCGACCTGGACTGGAGCCTGGCCGATGCCGATTTCCCGGTGTTCAACGTGACCAACGGCAAGAACCTCTACGACAACTCGGCCTGGGATTTCAGCGAGTTCTCGCGCGAGGACAACTACACCCGCGACCGCGATTTCACCGCCAAGCTGAACCTGGAACACCCGTTCAGTTTCGACGGCGGCACGGGTGCGTTCAAGTACGGCGTCAAGTACCGGAACAAGGACAAAAACCGCAACAACCAGACTTTCATCTACGAGTGGGACGGAGACGCCGACTTCACCATGGACCAGGTGGCCAGCACGTTCGTGGGCAAGGATTTCCTGGACAACCGCTACAATATCGGCCAGTTCCAGGATCCCAAGCAGATGCTGGCTTTCTTCGGCAAGAATTTCAGCAGCTTCGACTACCTGAGTGATGATTCGTACCTGGATGCCAAGCCAAAGGATTATAACGCCACCGAGGACATCCTGGCCGGGTTCGGGCAGGTGAAGCTGGACATGGGCAAGAACATGCTGCTGTTCGGCGTGCGAGTGGAGCGCACGAGCATCGACTACACGGGCTACTACGTGGAGATCGACGAGAACGGCGACTATACCGGCACGACCAAAATCGACGACACCAACGATTTCACGAACTTGTTCCCGATGGTGCACTATAAATACTCGTTCGACCAGAACACGAATTTCCGCGCGGCGTTCACCACCTCGCTGGCGCGGCCGAACTACTACTCGCTCGTCCCGTACCGTTCGGTCAACCGCGAGGACAGCGAGGCCGAACTGGGCAACCCGGCTCTCGACCCGACGCGGGCGATCAATTTCGACCTGATGCTCGAGCACTATATCCGGCCGCTGGGCGTGATTTCGGGCGGGTTCTTCTACAAGGACCTCAAGGACTACATCTACACCAGCATCTACCGTCAGAGCGGCGGTGTCTACGACGGGTACCGGATCACCCAGGACCTGAACGGCGACAACGCGACCCTGTGGGGCTTCGAGCTGAACCTTCAGCAGCAGCTCACTTTCCTGCCGGGCGCGCTCAACGGTCTGGGCGTGTACGCGAACTACACTTATACGGACTCGAAGGCCAAGTTCCCGGGCCGCACCGGCGAGGACGCAAGCCTTCCGGGCCAGGCCAAGCACATCGCCAATTTTGCCCTGAGCTATGAGAAGGCCGGGTTCCTGGGCAAAGTCTCGATGAACATGCACGGCAAGTACATCGATGAAGTGGGCGAGACCAAGGCGGATGACATTTTCTATGACAACCACGTGCAGTGGGACATCTCGGCCAGCCAGAGGATCCATCCGAAAATATCTATCTACATGGACATGCTGAACCTGGGCAACGAACCGCTGCGCTACTACCAGGGAGTCTCCTCCCGCCCGGTCCAGCAGGAGTACTACCGCTGGTGGGGTGACCTGGGTATCAAGTTCGATCTCTAAAAGCCGGCATCCAACTGTCACCGGCCGCGCCCCCGGGCGGGACGCGGCCGGTCAATTCTGAGGGACATGCCATGAGAAAGGTCCTTAGCTTTTTGTTCCTGCTGTTGACAGTGGCGGTGTCTGTCCGCTGCGGCGACGCGGCGCAGCCGCGGGTTGATGGCGCTCAGGCGGCGGCTGCCGATTCCTCTGCCGTCACGCCAAGGAAAGTGCTGGCCGAGAGCTGGATAAGCCCCTGCACGCCGGGCGACAACATCGACTCGCCGGCCCTGTGGCGCACCCCGGACGGTGTGGACTGGGTGATCTGCACAGCCAAGAGCACGGACGAGCTGGTGGTGTACAACGGTGCGGACGGCCGCGAGCTGCGGCGCGTGGGAGGTCCCGGCGAGGCCCTGGGCCAGATGCGCCGTCCCAACGGCGTAGCCGTGATCGATGACCTCTGCCTGGTGGTGGAGCGCGACAACCACCGCGTGCAGGTTTTCCGCCTGCCGTCATTCACCCCGCTGGGCATGTTCGGCGCAGCCGAACTGATAAAGCCTTACGGCCTTTATGTGATGCCCGCCACCGCCGGCGGCTACCGTCTGTACGTGACCGACAACTACGAGACCCCGGAGGGTGAGACCCCACCTGACTCGGTCCTGGGGGCGCGGGTAAAGCTTTTCAGCCTGCGCGTGGAGGGCGAGACTGTCGCGGCGGACCTGGAAAAGTTTTTTGGCGAAACCAATGGCCTGGGTGTGCTGCACGTTGTGGAGTCGATCTTCGCCGACCCGGCGGCAGGGGTGCTGCTGGTGGCGGATGAGGATGGAAATTACAATGATATAAAGGTTTACGACCTGGAGGGAAATTTCAGCGGGCGGGTGATCGGCCACGGCCGGTTCCGTTACCAGCCCGAGGGGATCGCCCTGTACGAGAGCGCGGACGGCGGCGGCTACTGGGTGATGACCGACCAGGACATGCAGAACAACACTTTTCACGTGTTCGGGCGCAAGGATTTCAAATTCCTGGGCTCGTTCGGCGGCGAGGTGACAGCCAACACCGACGGCATCGCCTTGACCAGCCGGGCTTTCGGCCCGTTCGCCGCTGGGGTGATGATCGCCGTGCACAACGATTGCGGCTGCACGGCTTTCGACTGGAATGCGATCGCCGCAGCCTTGCAGCCGGGAGCGCCGGCGCAGGGAAATTGAGGCGGTAAAGAGTTCGAGGTCAAAGTCTTGTCAAGGGCGGGGAATATGCTTATATTCCCCGCTTGTTTTTTGTTTTTCCTCAAAACCAAATCCCCTGCGTCGAGGTCCCCGTGTCGATAATCGATTATTCGCTTGTGATCCTCTTCTTTATCGGTCTGGTCAGCATGGGATTTTATTTCAACAAGTGGGTCGGCGGAGCCGAGGACCACTTCCTGGCCGGACGTCAGTTGCCCCCCTTCATCCTGGCCGCGGTTGTGGCCGCCACCAACATCAACCTCTACAATTACGTGGGTTACGCCGGGATCGCCTACAAGACCGGCGTCTCCATTGTCTGGCAGGAATGGACCGGCCTGATGTGCATGGTCACGGTGGGCATGTTCATCCATCCCCTGCTCTGGCGGCTCAAGATCAGCACTGTGCCGGAATTCCTGGAACTGCGCTTCAACAAACCGCTGCGGGCGGTGATGGGTGTGTTCATGATCTTGCGCGGCGCGTTCTGGATGGGCGTAATCCTCTACCTGTCGGTGACAATCGCCATCGGAGTGACCGGAATCGACAACCGCGAGCTATGGGTGTTCATTTTCAGCATCATCACCCTGTTCGTCATCGCCTTCACCGCCATGGGCGGGGCCTGGTCCGTGGCCATGACCGACGTCTCCCAGTTCATGCTGCTGCTCCTGGGCACCTTGATAATCATCCCCATTGTCATGCCCAGCGTGGGCTGGGTGCCGGGACTGCGCCAGGTGCTGGCCCCCGAAACTTTCAACCTGATGCCGCAGCACGGTGAATACAACTGGGCCTTTGTCCTGGCCATCTGGCTGCTGGGCATCCAGTACTGCAGCACCAACAACGACCTGGTGGTGCGCGCCCTGGGGGCCTCCTCCCCGCGCACCTCGGCTATCGGCTGGGTGCTCTCGGGCGCGGTGATGGTGCCTTTCGCCTACCTGATCGTCCTGCCCGGCCTGGCCGCGACCCAGATATTTCCCGGCCTGACCGGCCCGGCGGTGGACAGCGCCCTGCCAATGCTTTTACAAAAATACATGCCGGTCGGCCTGCTGGGCATCGTACTCTGCGGGTTCATGGCCTCAAACATGTCCACCATCACCGGCAGCCTCAACGCCAACTCGGTCATCGCCGCCAAAGACCTTTACCAGAGCCTGATCAACAAGGACGCCACCAGCCGCCAGCTGCTCGTCTTCGCACGCTGGGCCACGGTGGTGATCGGCGGGATGATGATCGCCTTCTGCTACCTGGTGCCCCGCATCGGCTCGGCGGTGGAGGCCTACCTGACCGTGGTCAGCATGGTGGATATGCCCAGCTTCGTCATCTTCATCATCTGCGGTCTGTTCATCCGCCGGGTGAACTCCTTCGGAGCTGTCGGCGGCTTCGCCTGCGGCATCGGCGCCGGGGCATATTGCCAGATCGAACACTGGGCGCCCTTGACCGGCCTGCCCTTCGCCGACACCACCCTGATTTCCTCAGCGGCGACTCTGGTGGCCGCGGTCGCGATCTCCCTGGTCACCAAGCCCGCCCCGGCGGCCAAGCTCGAGCGCGTGCTTTCCGCTTTCCGTCCCTCCGAGCAGGAAACCGCCGACGACAAGTTTTTCCATCTCTGGCCTGTCTCGCCCAAGGGACGTTTCTGGATGACCGTGCACCTGCTGGGCCTGGCCCTGTTCTTCCTGGGTATCGGCCTGGGCGCTTTCGCGGTGCTGCATGCCGGGGCTGTCTCGGCGATCGGCATGATCATCTTCCTCGTAGGCGCAGTCATGCGCCTCCTGCACGACTGAGGCAGACGGTTCAGCAGAAAGATTATAAGCGAAAGGGCGGGTCTTAGACCCGCCCTTTCGCCTGCCCCAATCCCCCATTACTTAATATAAAATCCTCAATTCTGGAAATCCCCTCAGCGCGGGCTGTAATGCCGCGTGAGCCAGGAGCAAAGCCCCTCCAACCCGGGGAATATCACCCGCTCGTTGATATTGGCCTGGTCCAGCTTGTCCCGGATCTCCCATTTCAGCTCTTTGGGCACTATCACGCGCTTGTAGTATTCCGGAAACCGCTCGCGCAGAAGCTCGTTCAGAAGGGAGCAGGGGTTCGAGGCCACCGAGTGCAGGGCGAACTGGTTCACGATCCGGTCGTCCATCGAGGGTGGCTCGAAAAAGAGCACGAAAGCCTCGGCCGAGAGCTTTTCAAAATCAGTCAGGGTCTCGGTCACTTTCGAGAGCATCTCGATCGTGAACGCGTTGGCTTTTTCATCGTCGAGCACCGCCTTGACTTTCTGCGGCAGGGTCCGGTGGATCGCGGCAAAATCCACGCACCAGATCGCCCCGTCCTGATCGAAATGGCCGATCTCCGAGGTCACGAAATGCAGGGCGATAAAGGGCGAGTAGGTCCAGTCAAGCAGCCTGGTGGGCAGGCCGTGGTGCTGGGCAAGGGTGAGCCATTTCCAGACCGTGAAATCGGCTGAGGAGGAGATGCGCGAGTATTTCTTGAAGTTTCGGATCAGGTGGAACTCCAGCGAGCAGTAGTCTCCGCCCAGACGGATCAGCGAGGTCTTCAGCTCGTAGCCGCTGCACGACAGCCCCCGGAACACGTATTTTGAGCGGTAGCGCTGGATGTCTTTCTGCCAGGAATCGGCATACAGTTCATCCAGCAGCTCGCTCCAGGAATTCACCCGTCTGTCGTTCGGGGTCTGAAGCTTCGGGACGTCCTGGTACATATTCCGGCTCCTGACTGTGGAATGACTTTCAGCTTGATCTGTCGCTCACTCTTTATATACCTGACTCACCGTCCGCGGAAAGTCAAGAAAGTTTTCGGCCGTCTCCCATACCAAAACAGTTCTCAAACAAAAGGGGCACGGCAAGCCGTGCCCCTACAAAAACCACTATCGACCTCTTAACCCTTGGCCTATTCCCAGGTGCGGTTGGCGGTAATTCCCGGCCAGTCATCCGTGCGGAACGAGGAGGCGGGCAGGTAGAGCTTGCCCTCCATCTTGTTGTACAGGTTGGCTTCCTCGGGATTATCTGTCCAGGCGTAGCGCACCGCCACCGGCTGGGGCACGGTCTCGCTCCAGACCACCAGCTCACCGCCCTCGATCCTGCCCTCGGCCGGTACGAACTTGCGGTCCGCTCCGGCGATTGTCAGCCCGGCCGGGGCCTTGTCCTCGCGCGTGCAGAGCCCCTCGCCCGCGTGCTCGAAACTGATCCGCACCTTGCCCCCCTCGATCAGCATTTTCTGGTACAGCGGGCCCGACCATTCCAGCTTTGTCTCACCGTAGACCGTGGCCCGGGCGGCCAGGGACAGACGGCGCCCGACCTCCTGCTTGTTCTTGGGGTGGATATCGTGCGCCTCGCCGATATCCGTGGTCACGGTCATCGCGGAGTTGGGGATCCGTTTCATCGCCATGAGCTGGGCCTCACGCAACTCGGGCCAGTAGCCGGAGCCCTCCTCGAAATTGGCCAGTTGGACGATCAGGAACGGGAACTCGCGCTCCCAGTCGCCGCGCCAGCCATGGACCATCACCGGCAGCAGGTCACGGTACTGGTAAGCGCGGGCCTGGTTCGACTCGCCCTGGTACCAGAGCGCCCCCTGGATGCCGTAGGCCACCAGGGGGGCGATCATGGCGTTGTACAGCACGCTCGGCTGGCAGAAATACAGCGGGTCGGGCTTGCCTGCCTCCAGGGCCTCTTTCTTCTCCAGCTCGTACTTGGCGTACATCTCCTTGAGCCAGTTCCCGTCCGCGTTGTACTTGGGCCAGTCGGTGAGAATGCTTTTCACCGCGGGCGAGTTCTCCAGGGCGGTCTCGCTGGTCCAGGCCTCGGCCACGGTGCCGCCCCAGCAGGTGTTGATCAGACCGACCGGCACCCCAAGGCGCTTGCTGATCTCGCGGGCGAAGAAATAGCCCACTGCGGTGAAATCACCCACCGTGGCTGGCGAAGCGCTGACCCAGGTGTCGAGCCTGACCTGTTCTTCCCAGGCCACTGATGGCAGAGTATCCTGCGGAGTGGCGGCTTTGACCCGTCTCACGATGAATTGCCGTATCTGAGGGTTGTCCGCCGAGGCGATCTCTTTCTGGGCGTTGATACAGCTCTTGACTTCCATCTCCATGTTCGACTGGCCGGTGCAGAGCCAGACCTCGCCCACCAGCACGTCCTTGATCACGATTGGTTTGGCGGCGGTTACTTTCAGTTCGAACGGTCCGCCGGCCTTTAGCGGGTCGAGCAGGACCTTGAAATTCCCCTCCTCGTCCGCGGCGGTGACCTTTGTCTGCCCCGCTATTTCCACCGTTATCCGCTCGCCTTTGTCCGCTGTGCCGAACACCGGCACCGGCATGTTCCTCTGAAGCACCATCCCGTCGCAGAACAGCCCGTTCAGGCGCACCTCGGCCCGCAGAGTCCCGGTATTCATGGCGGCCAGCCCCAGCACCGCAGCCATAACCAGCCGCGGCGCCATATGCATGATCAGCATCTTCATCTCGTTCCATCCCTCCGGCAGAATTATGTGTCGTTTCCCGCTGCATCCCGGCCTCTGGAGCCGGGAATGTGATTAAAGGTTCTGTTTCAGCCAGGCCAGAATATCGGCGTTGTACTTGGCCGGGTCGAGGAAATGCCCCTCATCGTATTCGAGCATCTTTTTCGGCCCCGGCACGCGCTCGAACAGCGCCCGCGAGCGCGCCACCCGCTTTGTGTCATCTTTCAGGGCGTTGACCACCAGCAGCGGCGGCTTGATCCGTCCGTAGAAATTGGCGGCGTTGATCACGCTCCAGGCGCCCTCCTGGCTGGTGACAAACTCGCTGGCCGGCACCGTGAGCACCGCGGCCTTGATCCGCGGCTCCACCGCGCTCAGCAGCGAGCCGATCCAGCCGCCCAGGCTGCCGCCCAGTACGGCGATCCGGGCCGGATCAACCTCGGGGCGGCTCTGAAGGTAATCGATGCCGCGGCGAAGGTCCACCACGGTCTGGGTCATCCAGTCTCGCATGTAATATGGACCCAGGTCTTTCAGGTTGTCCAGTCCGCCGCCGGCCGGTTTGCGCTCGCCGAACAGGAAATGGTCCGGGGCCAGCACCACGTAGCCCGCCGCGGTCAGCACCGGGATCCAGCCCTGCACCCAGTCCTCGTTCTTGCCCCAGAACAGGTTCCAGCCGTGCATCAGCAGCACCGCCGGACGGCGCTCACCCTCTTTGTAATCCTTGGGCACGCAGAAATAGGCGCTTACCTGAAGCTCGTGCGTGGTGCGGTATGAGACCTTGTAGATTGTCTGCGGCCCGCGCCAGGGCCACTGGCCGAACTCCTGCGGGCGAAGGGCCAGGTCGTGGTCGTACTCGTAGTAGTCGGCGATCACGCCAAAAGCGGCCTCATCCACCGGCGGCTCCGCCGCGGCGGCCTGGGCCAGGGCGGACACGGCCGCACCCAGGCTCAGCAGCACCAGCCACAGCAGGGCGGACATCACAACCGGGCAGCTTTTTCTCATTGTTCCCTACTCCTCTGTTGAAAGTTCACGGCCTGCCGGTTCCCGACTGCGGCTGCACCGCCGTGGTCAGATCCTGGTCGGCCAGCACACGCCCGGCGCGGTCGCGGATCGTGACATGCCCGCCCGTGGCGCCGCTGGAATTGAAAGTCACCCGGTATTTTAATCCATGCAGGCTGAATTCCGCTCCCTGGCAGCCCTCTGTCGCGACCGCGTTCGCCTCCGGGGCGCGATGTCCCCGCCGGTCCGCCGCCTGAAGCAGGGTGAGGAAAGTGTCATAGGTTCTTGGCTTGCCGGGCGCGATCTCGATCCGCCAGCCGCCCCACTGCTCGCCCGGCCCGACATTGTAATGGGTCAGCGCCGGCGGGTAGTTGCGGCCGAACACCAGAAACTCGTTACCCCGGCCCCCCACCTTGCTCAGCTTGGCATCCGTGGGGAACAGCGAACGCAGCAGCAGACGGCCGCCGCGCTCGCGGGCCGTGGCCTCGCGTCGTCGCACCCAGGGCTCGTTGACCGTGTGCAGAAGCCAGTACTTGCGGTACTCCGGCCTGGTCGACTCCACCCGGTCGTAGACCAGGAACAGGTCGGGCTGAATGTGCAGGAACTGGCGGGTGAACGATTTCAGCTTGTGGGAAGAGTAGGCCCGGGAGGCATCCCCGCAGACATAGCTGTACCAGCGGTTGGTCTCGAAAGCCGTTATGTCGCCGGTGTCCCATTCCGTGCCTTGGGTCTGTCCCAGGGCGGTGCGCTCGGGCTTGGGCCAGCGCTGGCCCCCGTCGTTGCTGAGCTCGCGCCCGTCCGGCCCATTGTTTGCCTCCTCATCCCCCCCGGCGGTGACAAATTTCTCCTCCGGGTCGAAGACCAGCATCGTGTTGCTGGCGATTGTGCGGGCCATGTAGTTGGGACGGTGCTCCGAACCCCACTCGTAACGGCCCGAGTTGATCGCCAGGCTGCCGTTGCGGAAAATCACGAACCCGCCCTCGGCCGGGTGCTGGTGCCCGTAGTAGAAATCGCCGCAGTCGAACACCGCGTGCACGGCCAGGCTGTCCCAGCCGCTGCGCATGACCACCCAGCCCAGGCCCTCGAAATGGCGGGCCAGGGGCCAGGATCTGTCGGGGACGGCAGGGCTCAGGCCCAGGTCGGACGGGTCCCAGAGCACATCCCAGACTGTCGATACGGACTTCTCGGCGCGGTTCTGAAGGTACCACAGGGCCAGCGGGTCGCGGTAGCGCGAGGCCAGGTACTTGAAATGCCAGGGCGCGATCTCGCCCTCCACGCTCCCGGCGTCGTCGATCCGTAGCCACTCGCCGTTGGGTTTGGTCGAATACAGCCACCAGACCGGGAAATACCGAAGGTAGTCGTTGTTCTCGGCCAGGTCCTCGCCGGTCAGGCTTTTCCAGACCTCGAAATCGAAAATCGGGGTGCGCACATAGTTGTAGGCGGCGTAGGCCATCCCGGAGTACATCCCGCCGTCATCCCCTGCCACCTGATCCTGCATGGTGCGCCACTGGTGGATGCAACTGTCGCTCCAGGCCATCCAGCGCGCGGCCAGGCTGTCGTTCACCCCGCTCTCAGCCAGGCTCACCGCGGGCCAGAATACCGGGTCCAGCGTGCCATAGCCCCCGCCGCCGTAAGGGGTGAAATAACGTTTCTGCCAGGCCAGATTGCCAGCCTGCACGATCCGCTCGCCGAACGCCAGGCGCAGGCTGTCGCTCATCCCGGGCCAGAGCCAGTCATAGGCGAAAGCACAGCGCCGCCGCAGTTCCACGGTCTCCCAGAACCCGCCGCTCTCGCTGTCCTCCAGCTCCACCCAGCGCCCCAGAGCGCGCTCCAGGCAGGCCACTGCCGGATCGTACAGCGCGGTGTCACCGGCGGCCAGGTAGAGGAACGCGCACTTCTCGGCCAGTTCGCCGGCGGCTCTCTGTTCGAGATTTTCTATCGGGGTTTCCAGACGACGGCGCACTGCCTCGGCCAGGCTGTCGCAGAGCGCCTTGCGGCTTCCGGCGCAGCGCTCTCGGGTCTGGTCCAGAAACTGCCCGCTCAGGATCAGACGGGGATGGGCCGGATATTTGGGTGGGGTGCGATGGCAGGCGGCCAGAAACGCAGTCAGCGCCAGAGCGATCAGCAGATTACTGCCTGAGCTGAATCTCATTTGTCCTCTCCCGCCTGAGCCGGTATTCGCAACGCGGAAAGCTGTATTTTAACCCCGGACGGCCCCCGGCGCCAGTGCCAATTTTCTTTTCGGAGCAACGGATCGGGTGCATATTAGGCAAGCAGTCAATATCTTGAAAATTGAGTCCTGTTAAACTCCCGGTCCGAAAGATCCGTTCTGTCCTGAACTGAAAGAATTCAACCGGAGACACCCCGATGAAAAGGTCCCTTGCTCTCCTTCTGCTGCTTACCGCCGTATCAGTCGCCGGCGCGGCCGGTTACGAGCTGGCCCCGCACCCGCGCATTTTCATCACCGCCGCCAGCCTGCCCGGCCTGGCCGAACGCTCACAGGGCGTGCTGGCCGCCGAGTACGCCGCGGTCAAGGCCCTGGCCGACAGCGCCGTGACAAACGGAGTGGAGCGCCCGGGCAGCCGTTTCCGCCCGCCCATGGGCCTGGTCTGCGCCGGTGTCTGCTACCTGGTGGAGCGTCAGCTCGGCCACGAGTGCAAGCAGTATGTGGACGTGGCCCGCAAGTACTGGGGCGACGGCACTGTGCTGGACCTGGACGGCGACGGCTATTTCGGCTGGCATGGGATCGTGTTCGACTGGGTCTACGATGCTCTCACGCCGGCCGAGCGCAAGCTCTACGGCGACCGTCTGGGCAAATGGCTGCGTTTCTGGAGCGATACCCCGGAGATAACGCTCAACAACGGCGGCTGGCTCTATAACCAGACCTGGGGGCCGGCGCACCTCAACACCCCCAACACCCGGGACGGGATCACGCCCAAGCTGATGGTGGCCCTGGCCCTGGAGGGCGCGGGAACCGCCGTGCAGGAGGACTGCAAGCGCTTCCTCGATTCCTGGGCCGCGCGCGTGCCCTCCGAGTGTATTCCGGCTTTCGATGAAATGGGCGAGGTCTGGTCCGAGAGTATGGGACACGGCGGCTACGGCCCCATCGAGGTGATCCCCTGGTCATTCGAGGCCTGGCGCACCGCCACCGGCCAGGACCTTTTCACCGCCTGCGCCCCCACCAGCTACCTTCCCGGCATGACCCGCTGGGCCGTGAACCTGGTGGTCCCGTTCGCCGAGCACACCGCCTGGATCGACGATAACCGGGCCGACAAGCTGCGCGACTACGCCCAGGTCGCCCCGCTGCTCGCCGCCCGCTACCACGACCCGGTGGCGAACTATATCTGCGACCAGGCCTGGCGCGAAAAGTGGAACCGTCTTCCCTGGGAGCGTTTCCTGTTCTACGATCCCTCGATCCAGGGCAAATCTCCCTCGCAGATGGGCTACCCCACCGCGGAATGGTTCAAGGGTGCGGGCCATGTCTACATGCGCTCGTCCTGGGATGACCCCAACGCCGCCTGGGCCTTTTTCGGAGTGGGGCCCAAGTTCGAGGGGCACTCGCGGGATGACGAGGGCTCGTTCCTCCTGGCCAAGAAAGGCTGGCTCGCCCTGCGCGCCGGCGGGCAGGGGCACAACGACGGGGATTACTACATCGGCGGCTCCCTGGCCTACAACATCGTTACCATCTACGACCCGGAGGAAAAATTCCGCCGCACCGACCCGGGCTCCGGTGAGCAGGACGGGATCAAGAACGAGAACGACGGGGGCCTGATCCGCTGGGTCTACTCCAGCCACCAGCGGGATAACCGTGGGAAAATAGTTGCCTACAGCCACAACGACCGCTACACCTACGCCGCCGCTGACATCAGCCTGGGCTATTCCAAGAGCAAGGCAACCGAGGTCACGCGCCAGTTCCTGTTCCTGCGCGGCAAGCGCGAGTTCTTCGTGGTGTTCGACCGGGTCGAGGCCACCCGCCCCGATTTCCCAAAGATATGGTTTCTGCACGTGCCCGATGAGCCGAAAGTGGATGGACGCGAGGTGCCCCTGGTGCCGCAGCACGTGTTCAGCTACGACAGCGTGTCGGTCTCCACCTGGCTCAGCGACCCGGCCGGCGAGGAGGGTGTGCTCTCGACCGGCAAGTGCAGGGTCTTCCTCAAGACCCTGCTGCCGTTCCGCGCCCGGATCACCAAGCGCGGCGGCGAGGGCTACACCCACTGGGGCCATCCCTATGAGCCCACGGCCCAGTACAACCACGCCAACAAGAACAGCCTGCGTCCGCCCATTGTACCCTGGCGCCTGGAGGTGGAGGCCCCGCAGGGGAACAAGCGCAACTATTTCCTGCACGTGTTCGAGCTGTGTGATGAGGCCGACAGCCAGATGTCGGGCGTGGAACTGGTCCGGGAGCAGGACGCCCTGGGGGCCGAGATCGACGCCGGCGGGCAGAAAGTGCGGGTGCTGTTCTCCCAGACCGGACCGCTCACCGCGCGGATCAAGATCGGCGAGGCGGCCGAGGAGACAATCGAGCCGTTGAAGACCGAATAAGTTTATCCGGGGAACACTTGACCGCCGGAAAAGGCCTTCAAGGGTGGTGGAGTTCGTTCAATGTAGGGCCGCACCAGCGTGTGCGTCCGGGCGGACAGATGGGTCCGCCCTTACAAAACGCGTAGATTGCCCTGCCCCAGACAGAGCTGGCTTTGCTTCTTCCGCTGGAACGAAAGAAGAAAGAATATTCTTGCAGTGGACAGTTTATACAGTGATTCGGAAAGGCGAACGGAAATGCGATTCGGTGAAAGTTGTCTCGCCGCTGGAATAAAAAACCTGGAGCAGGCCCTGGCCCTGGCGAGGCAGGAGGTCTGGACTTTGGAGGCAGATGCAGTCAACCTGGGCGCAGACTGCCTGCTCTGTCTGGGTGAGTACCGTTGCGGCCACCTGGAGCACCCCTATTCACGGGCGCTGATGGAGTTCAAGGACAACAAAGGGCGGTTCGGACGGGGGCAGGACGGGGTGCGGCGCAACGCGGCTTTCTTCGCCCGCTGCCTGGCTGCCGCGATCCTGTCCGGGCCGTTGGCTGAGAGTGCCAGCCTGGCCGCCATTGTTCCTCCCAAGCTGGGCCAGCCGCCCGCGGATTACCACTTGAGCGAGCTGTCGCAGGCGGTGACCGGAATTCTTGAGAGCGCCTGCGCTCCGGGACATTTCCGCCTGGAGCAGGATCTGCTGGCTTTCCGCAGCGAGATCCCCCCCCTCAAGAGCTTGGCTCTGAGCTGCCGCGAGGAGGTGATCCACCGTGGCATCCTCTGCCGCCGTGAGCTTGCGGGCGGCCCGGTGCTGCTTCTGGATGACATCCTGGCCAGCGGAGCCACGGCCCGCGAGTGCGTGCGCGCCCTGCGCGAGGCCGGCGCCGGCAGGATTTCCGTGCTGGCCCTGGCCCGGCGGGTGGAGTGAGATGAGCGTGTTAAAACGAAGGGGCGGCCGACCGGTCAGGTAAAGCCCACGGCTGCCGCAGGGGCTCCCCCTATGTAAAAGGGGGAGAAAAGGAAAGGGCACGGCATGCCGTGCCCCT
>CAYLSM010000057.1:0-22230 GCA_964386505.1 uncultured Gemmatimonadales bacterium | reverse complement strand
AGGGTGTGCGGCCGGTGGACGGTAAGGACGGCGTGCTGCACTACTTTTTCGAGACCGAGGTTCTGCCGAAAGTGGATGAGGACGGCAATGTCGACTTCAAGAACATCAACCTGATCCACAACGTGCGCAAGGGCGACCCGCTGGTGGAGGCCATTGCCCCGGTGCAGGGCAAGGAGGGTTGCACCGTGTACGGACGCCAGATCCAGCCACGTAACGGCGTTGCGGTCAACCTGACAATCGGTAAAAACATGGAGCTCGACCCGGAGAAATCGAACCTGATCCTGGCCGGGATCGACGGGTGCGTGCGGCTGCGCGGCAAGAACCTGGAACTGGAGCCGGTGTTCGCAGTCAAAGACGATGTGGATTATTCCACCGGCAACATCGATTTCGTGGGCGCGGTGAAAGTGGGCAAGACCGTGCTGAGCGGGTTCCGGGTGGCGGCGCGTAAGGATGTGGAGGTGGGGGGAGTGGTGGAGGACGCCCTGGTGGAAGCGGGTGGGGACGTGGTGATCAAGTTCGGGTTCACCGGGCGGGGCAAGGGCGCGATCCGGGCCAGGGGCGAGGTGCATGCCCTGTTCTGCGAGAACGAGACCATCGAGGCCGAGGGCGACATCGTCATCGCCGACTACATCATGAACAGCAAGGTATCCACCTCCGGGATACTCACCGTGGCAGGCAAAAACGGTGTGATCGTGGGCGGGCTGACCGTTGCGGCGCGGGGGATCGAGGCCAAGGTCCTGGGCAACCGCAACTACCTTCCCACCCATGTGATGGCCGGGGTGAACAAAAAGCTGAACGAGGAGAGCGAGAAGCTCCGCGAGCATGTGGCCCTGCTGACCGACAAGATCGACCGGATTGCGGTGGTGATACGAAAGTACAAGCAAGCCAAACTGCTGAAGGTGGAAATCGACAAACAGCAGGAGCAGCAGGTGTTCCTTCTGGCGCGGCTAAAAAAGGAGAAGGAGGAGGACCGGATCGAGCTGAACCACCAGATCGAAAAGCTGAACGAGCGCCTCAGCGAGTACCGTCAGGCCAAGGTCAAGGTCTACGGCACGGTCTACCCCGGGGTGACTGTGACCATCTTCGACCGCAGCCTCAAAATGACCGAGGCTTTCAAGGCGGTCTGCTTCCAGTACGGCGACAACGGCGTGGAGGCGGTGCCGCTGGTGACCGGCAAAGAGGAGAGCGAAATAGAGGCTATCTTCAAGCCGGCTCCGGAGGGGAATGAACCGGGTAAGGTTCAGGGCTGAAACTCCCAGCCTGAGCCTCCGGCGGAGTGGCCAGGTCAGAACTTGTATTTGGCGGTAAAGGTGTCCAGGGCCTTCTCCAGGTCCGGACGGTTCTCCAGCAGGATAGTGTGTCCTACCTGACTTTCCCAGAGCAGCATATTCGGGAATTTAACCCCTTTGTAATTGTCCGGCCCGGCCATCCAGTCACTTCTGCCGCTGATAAACAGCACCGGAGTCTCGATCCCGGTACTGACGGGTTTGAAATTCTCCCAATAGTCCCGGGTCTCGAACATGCCTTTCTGCGCGTCGACGTTGCGATCCGGGATGTCCCCGGCACAGTTGTCGACCGAGTCCGCAGCTTCGGGAGAGGCAAAGCCCATTTTCCAGAAGATTCCCCGTTCCTGCAGCGCGACGACCAGCTTTTGCAAACGTTCCAGGGTCGAAACCCGGCCGCTGAAAAAGCTGTCCGGGTCCGTGACACCCAGCAACTCGCAGGCCTTGGGGATCCAATTTCCGGTCAGGCTTGCGTTTAAGTCCAGCGAACAGTTGAGCATTATCATGCCCTTCTGCACCTCGGGATGGCGCAGGGCGTAACCGGTCTGCAACAGCCCGCCGAACGAGTGCCCCATGGTGAGCCAGCGCTCGATGCCAAGTTCCTTGCGTACCTGCTCAAAATCCTCTATCTCGCGTTCCATTGAGTAGTTGCCATCCTGCGGACTGCTGGACCTTTCCGCGCCACGCTGGTCCAGGTAGATCATCCGGAAATGCCGCTCCAGCAGGCCGTCCGATATTTTCTCGATCCAGTGGCAGCCGGTGCCGGGACCGCCGTGCACGAACAGGCAGGGCGGCCCACTGCCCTTGATCCGCACCAGCAGGTCCACGCCGTCCGAGGTGCGGATTGTTTTTTGCTCGAACGTGGATGATGGAATGGGCTTTTCATTCTGGCCGAACGAACAACCAAATGCAGCGGATAAGAACAAAAAAACTATCACCAACACTTTCATTGCCTGCCACCTTTGGAATAGAGTTTACAGCAGAAGAAAAACGTACGCTTAGCGAACGGTGCAAATGGTTAGACGGGGCAGGTGGCAGGCGGATTTCAAATAATTGCTGCACTCGGGGTGCAAACTGGCATAAAATGTGGACTCCTTGTAGCCTTTGACGTCTTTTGCAGGGAATGAGCGCGGCTCATGGGTATTCTGGACGCCGCCATCTCTTGCCTGAGGGAGAAAGCACCTGAGCTTAATTATTGCGATTTTCTGATCCAGAACATTCAGGGGAGCTTGATTGGAGGAATGGCACAGTCTCAGGGGATGAATTTCTTGATTCTGTCCTGAATCGCATTGGCGGAGTCAGACTTAAGGACATAGCCTTTCGCGCCTGCGGCAAGACATCTCATGACAGTTTCCTGATCCGATTCGGCAGTAAGGATAATAACGATTTGGGAGGGTTGCAGCGTTATCATTTTTGTCAATACATCCAAGCCTTGCATATCCGGCTGCTGGATACTCAGCAAGACTATGTCCGGCCTTTTCCTCTCGTACAGGTCCACCGCCTCCTGCCCGCCGGAGGATTCTCCAAGCACATAGCAATCCAGGCTTTTGAGTATTTTATTCAGCAAGGTTCTGAAGGCGGGGTCATTTTCCACTATCAACACACTTTTGGCATTACCGGCTCTCATGGTATCCTCTTTGAAGAAGTCAGACTAAATGTAGGGAATAATTGTATAATTTCAATAATAATATTCATCTCGGATTGCAGCCGGAGGGTGAGTGGGAGAGAAAATATCTGTAAATATTACGATGGGAAGAAACTGGATGTTTTTGGATTGGGTTGACGTAAAATGGATTGAGGAATATTTGAGCCGGGGGAATGAGCCTGAGCTCCGGCGCGCCCGGAGAAAAAACGAAAGGCGCAGAGCTTTAAGCTGTGCGCCTTACATAGTTTTTGGTGCCGAAGACGGGACTTGAACCCGTACGGGTTTTCACCCACTGCCCCCTCAAGACAGCGTGTCTGCCAGTTCCACCACTTCGGCTACACTTGCAGGCTCAGGGCTGCGCCGGGGTCGTACTCTGCCCGGACTGCTGCGGCTGGGCATTCTCGGTCGGCGCGGCATTGGCCGGGGCATTCTGTTCGTTGCCCTGCAGCATGTCGCCGCCCACCGGCTGAGTCACCGGGGCCGGGGCCATGGGCACGGCGTTTTTCTGCAACTGCTCCTGCACCGCGCTCTTGGGACCGCCCTGATAGCTGGACAGCAGCGCCAAGCCGAACACGCCGAGGAAGAAAATCGTTCCCAGCACCGAGGTGGCCTTGCTCAGGAACGTGGCCGCCTGACGGCCTCCGAAAACAGCTTCGGTGGTGCCGGCTCCGCCGAACGAACTGGCCAGACCACCACCCTTGCCCGACTGCAGCAGGATCACGATCACCAGCAGCAGGCAGACGATGATATGGAAGATCAACAGTACGTAGAACAAGTTCCCTCCGGAGGAGTGGTTGAAGATGCAGCAAAATAAAGCCCGGCGGCCTGCGTGTCAAGGGCTTTCAGCTCTGGACACGGGCGGGCCGCCGGTGAACCTGCCGGGCTTATAAAACGCCGCCGGAGAGAAAACAATCAAGCTTTCTTGAAATTCACCAGGCTGAGGAAACTGTCGGCCACGAGCGACGCTCCACCCACCAGGGCGCCGTCGATGTCGGGTGAGCTCATCAGGTCGTCCACGTTGTCCGGCTTCACGCTGCCGCCGTACTGGATCGTGATCCCTGCGGCAACGTCCTTGCCGAACTTGTCCGCGATTATCCCGCGCACCTGGGCGTGCACTTCCTGGGCCTGCTCACGGGTGGCGGTCTTGCCGGTGCCGATGGCCCAGACCGGCTCGTAGGCCACCACGACCTTAGCCATCTGCTCCTTGTCCAGCTTGTCGAGCACGGCGTTCATCTGACGGCGGTTGACATCCATGGTCTTGCCAGCCTCGCGCTCCTCCAGAAGCTCGCCGATGCAGAGGATCGGGGTGAGGCCGGCGGCCAGGGCGGCCAGCACTTTCTTGGCGATCAGCTCATCGCTCTCGCCGAAGATGTGACGGCGCTCGCTGTGGCCCAGGATCACGTACTTGCAGCCGACATCCTTGAGCATCGCGGCGCTAAGCTCGCCGGTGAAAGCGCCCTTGGCCTCGAAATACATGTTCTGGGCGGCGATGAACACCTTGCTCGCCTTGGCGGCCAGGGCCGAGGCCTGGGCTAGGTAGCAGGACGGGGGAGCGACCACCACGGTGACACCCTCGCGCGGCTTGTAGGCGGCCAGCAGCTTGGCAAAAAACTCGTCCAGCTCCTTGGTCGTGTGGTTCATCTTCCAGTTGGCGGCGATGATATTCTCTCTCAACGTACTGTCTCCCTCTGTGATTTAGGATTACAGCCCCTCACAAGGCCGATTGTCGCAGCACTTGGAGGGGGAAAGACAGGCCGGGCCGGGGAAAATCTCCCGGCCCGGCTTGGGTTGTGCCTTAAGGCCTCACTTCGCGTCATCCAGGCAGATCACGCCAGGCAGCAGCTTGCCCTCCAGCAGCTCGAGCGAGGCTCCGCCGCCGGTGGAGATATGGGTCATGCGCGCGGCGAGCTTCATCTTCTCCACCGCACTCACGCTGTCACCGCCGCCGATGATGCTCTTGGCGCCCTTGTCAGTTGCCGCGGCGATGGTCTTGGCCACCTCCTCGGTGCCCTTGGCCAGGGCCGGAATCTCGAACACGCCCATCGGGCCGTTCCAGACTATGGTCTTGGCTGCGGTCAGGACCTTGGCGAACTCGGCCACGGTCTTGGGACCGATGTCCAGGGCTTCCCAGCCGGCCGGGATGGCTTTGACCGAGACTTCCTTGAGCTGACCGCAGGCGCGGCCCTCGAAATCGAACTTGTCGCTGATCACGCAGTCCACCGGCAGGACCAGCTTGTCGCCCGAGGTTTTCAGGATCTCGGCCGCCAGCTCCACCTTGTCGGCCTCGAGCAGGCTGTTGCCGATCTCGTAGCCCATGGCCTTGAAGAAGGTGTAGGCCATGCCGCCGCCCACCAGAAGCTTGTCCACCTTGGGCAGCAGGTTGGTAATCACGTCGATCTTGCCGCTGATCTTGGCGCCGCCCAGTACGGCCACGAACGGGCGTTCGGGATTGCGCACCGCGCCGTCCAGATACATGATCTCCTTTTCCATCAGGAAACCGGAGACCGCGGGTCGCACGAAATTGACCACGCCCTCGGTGGAGGCGTGGGCGCGGTGCGCCGTGCCGAAAGCGTCGTTCACGTAGACATCACCCAACAGGGCCAGTTTCTTGCAGAACTCGGGGTCGTTCTTTTCCTCTTCCTTGTAGAAACGCAGGTTTTCGAGGATTATAACCTCGCCGTCTTTCAGCGCGTCCACCTTGGCCTTCACCTTATCGCCCACGCAGTCATCGACAAACTGCACCGGCTTGCCGAGCAGGCCGGACAGCACCGACACGCAGGGCTCCAGGGAGAACTTAGGGTTCTTCTCGCCCTTGGGACGGCCCAGGTGGCTCATCAGCACCAGACGGCCGCCCTGCTCAAGGACATACTTGATCGTGGGCACGGCGGCGCGGATACGCTTGTCGCTCGTGACCTTGAGGTTCTCATCCAGCGGGACGTTGAAATCGACCCGCATCAGGACACGCTTGCCCTTGAGGGCTACGTCTTTGACCGTTTTCTTGTTCACGGCGTCACTCCTGAGGTTAAGCAAAACCGGGTGGATTCAAGAAAGGGGTAGCAACCCTTGAGCCGCTACCCCCATCTCTCAATCTGATCTGAGGCTCAGCGGACAGTCGGGGAGGAGGTCAGACGGCCAACCCCGCGGTCCGGCTTGACAGAAGGCCTCAGGCCATTTTCTTCATCAGGTCGATGCAACGGTTGGAGTAGCCCCATTCGTTGTCGTACCAGCCCAGCACCTTGACCATGTTGCCGGCCATCACACTGGTCGTGCCGGCATCGAAGATGCAGCTGTGCGGGTTGCCGATGATGTCCACGGAGACGATCGGGTCCTCGGTGTACTCGAGGATGCCCTTAAGCTCGCCCTGGGCGTACTTCTTCATCGCGGCGTTGACTTCCTCGACCGTGGCGTTTTTCTTCAGCACGGCCACCAGATCGGTCAGCGAACCGTCCGGGGTGGGCACACGCACCGACAGACCGTCCAGCTTGCCGTTCAGGTCGGGGATCACCTTACCGATAGCACGGGCGGCGCCGGTGGTGGTCGGGATCATCGAAACAGCGGCGGCGCGGGCGCGGCGCAGGTCCTTGTGCGGCATGTCCAGGGTGCGCTGATCGTTGGTGTAGGCGTGGATCGTGGTCATCAGGCCGTGCTCAACGCCGAAGGTCTCGTGCAGGACCTTGACCATCGGGGCCAGACAGTTAGTGGTGCAGCTGGCGTTGGAGACCAGGGTGTCTTCTTTCTTCAGGTCCTTGTCGTTGATGCCCAGGACGATGAGCTTGACCTCGCCGGTCTTGTCCTTGGGAGGCACGGTGAGCAGGACTTTCTTGGCCCCGGCCGCGATGTGCTTCTTCAGGTCCTCGGCCGTGGCGAACACGCCGGTCGACTCGACCACGATCTGGGCGCCCAGGGATCCCCAGGGGATCTCGGCCGGATTCTTGATCGCGCTGACCGGGACTTTCTTGCCGTCCACCACGATAGCATCACCCTCGGCCTTGACTTCGCCGGGGTAGCGGCCCTGGGTCGAATCGTACTTCAGCAGATGAGCCAGAGTCTTGGCATCGGTGATATCGTTGATGCCGACTACCTCAAAACCGCCATTCGCCATCGCGGCCTTGAAAACCAGACGGCCGATACGTCCGAATCCGTTGATCCCGATCTTAATCGCCATTTGTTCCTCCCATGTTGGACAGATAGAAAAGGAATATAAGGTACAGCGTTTCATGCGCGGGCAAATGTCAGGGCCGCCACCCACACGGCCCCCGCGTCTTTCAAGGCCGCCGCGCATGCACCGGCTGTGGCCCCCGTCGTCATCACGTCATCGATGATACAGACAGAACGGCCCTCGACCAGCGTACGGTCCCTGACCTTGAAAGCTCCTTCCACGTTCAACTTGCGCTGCGCCGGGTTCAGCCGGGTCTGCGAGCGGGTGCGGCGCACGCGCCGCAGCAGACGGCTTTCAACCCTCTTGTCACTCAAAGCCGCCAGTGCAGCGGCATAACGCTCGCTCTGATTGTAACCCCGCCGCAGCCTTCGCCACAGGTGCAACGGCACCGGCACGAGCAGTTCGGCTTTTTCCAGGACCGCGCTGCAGAGGGGGTGCGACAGGGTCAGCTCGGCCATGCCGGCCGCCAGGCTCACCCGTCCCCGGTACTTGAATGCGTGTATCAGCTTCGGCACCGGCCCGCCGAACCAGAAGGCCGAGCACAGTGTATCCATCTCCGGCTCCAGCCTGGCGCAGAACGCACAGGGCTGGTCCTCGCGCAGCGGGCTGGCGCAGCGCGGGCAGCTTTCGGCTTCCAGCGGCACCAGGGTCGCCGTGCACTCCGGGCAGAGCAACGCCTGGCCGAGGCCCGCTTTCAGGTTCGCACCGCAGGCCGTGCAGGCCGGCGGGTAGAGAAGACTGAGCAGACCCTCCAGCAGCCCGTCCCCGCGGACACGCACCTCAGGCGCCTCCTGATGACTTTCCCTGACGCGCCAGGCGGCTCAGTACCAGCCATGCCCCGTAGGCGAACAGCGCCACGAGAATGAGCTGGTTGTTGGTCAGCGCAACCGGCTGACTCAGCACGTACTGGTCCGGCTCATAATAGCGGAAAAAATCAACCGTGAAACGCGCTGCCGAATAGAGCACCAGAAACAGGCCGAACAGCACGGCCCGCGGCGGGCGTAACCGGTCCACCAGCATCAGGATGCCAAAGAACACGAACCCGTAGGCGCTCTCATAGAGCTGCGTCGGGTGGATCGCCTGGTGAAAATGGCTGCCAGCCGCCGAATCAAGAGGGAAATGCACCCCCAGGCAGGCCTCGGTGGGCAGGCCGTAACAGCATCCGTACAGGAAACAGCCGATACGGGTTATCCCGACCCCCAGCGCGATGGAGGGGGCCAGAAGGTCGGCCATGTCATAAAATCTGATTCCGCGAATCTTGAGAAAGAACCAGCTCACCGCCAGGGCCAGCAGCACGCCGCCCATCATCGAAAGCCCGCCCTCCCAGATGTAGAACACGGCCAGGGGACGGGTGGAGAACTCGGCCAGATGGGTCAGGACGTAGAACGCGCGCGAGCCGGCGATCGCCGCCAGCAGAATGTAGAACGACAGGTCGAGCACCGCGTTCTGGTCGATGCCGCGCGCGCGCGCCCGGCGCACCGCCACCAGGTAACCGCTGATAAAGGCGATTGCGAGCATCAGCCCGTATGACTTGATCTCAAGCGGTCCCAGCGCGACCAGTACGGGGTGCAATTATTTTTTCTCCGGCTTTTTAATTTTCGGATACATCTGCTCGACCAGACGGTCCCAGTCGGCAAGCTTTGCGCCCTCTAACTCATTTCTGACCAACGCCGCCCAGCGGGAGGCCGTCTCGATCCGTCCGAGCTTATAGTTGCAGTCGACCAGGCCGAGCTGGCAGAGCTTGAGTTCCGGGTTCAGTCTCAGGGCTTTCTCGTAAAGCTCCGCCGCCTCGCCGTAAAGGCTGTCACGCATCAGGCAACTGGCAAGCAGCGTGGCCACTGTGGCATCCGTGCTGTCAGCCGCGAACAGGCTGCGGTAAATTCCGGCGGCGCGGGTGTAGTCGTGGCGGGCGAAAAACAGGTCGGCCGAGCGCTTGAGGCTGTCGGCCCCGGCGCCCGTACCGGCGTGAACTGGAACGGCGGCTGACGCGAAGCACAGTGCGCAGAATAAAAAAATAGAGCGCCAACCCGGTCCAACTCTCACCTGTCACCTCACCTCTTTGAGCCATAAACATAATCCAAAAACCGCTCCAAGTCAATATCTGGTACGCGGAAGCCGCGCTCAGGCGCGTGTAAACGCGATTTCTGTCGAAGAACAAAAAAAATGAAAACTTTTCGGGCATTGTCTGGTCTAAGAGTTAGAAAAGCTCGAAAATCAAATTTTCCCGCAGGGTAAATCTCAAGTTAAAAAAGAGGTTATGCAGATGAAAAAGCTGATTTGGACTCTTGTTATCCTCCTGGTTCTGGGTGGTTCCTTCTTCTTCGTCAAAAAGCTCCGCTCCAACGACGACAAAAGCAAGTTCACCACCGTGGCGGTCGAGAAAGGGGCGATAGTCGAGAAAGCTCTGGCTATCGGCAGCATCGGGCCCAAACACGAGATTGTGGTGAAAAGCCAGGTCTCTGGAATCGTGGAGACAGTGAACAAGGAGGTGGGCGAGGTGGTGAACCAGGGCGAGCCGCTCATTACGGTCAAGCCCGAGCCGACCCCGGTGGAACTGGCCAACGGTCGGCGCGAGCTTGAGCTGACCACCCTGGACCGCGAGAACGCCAGCCGCGAGCTGAACCGTGCCACCGAGCTGCTGAACAAGTCGCTGCTGTCGCAGCAGGAGTTCGACCAGAAAAAGAAAGCCTTCGAGGAGGCCAAGCTGCGCGAGGCCCAGCGCCGCGAGCAGCTCGAGCTGATGGAGAAAGGCAGCTCGAAGATCGGCAATGTGAAGGTGGAGAGCATTATCCGCAGCCCGGTCACTGGCACGATCCTGGAACGCCTGGTCAATCTGGGCGACCCGGTGGTGCCGCTGACCACCTACCAGCCCGGCACCGAGCTTATGAAGCTGGCCGACATGCAGGACCTCATTTTCATGGGCACGGTGGATGAGATCGACGTTGGCAAGCTGAACGAGGGCATGGAGGCCAAGATTTACATCGGCGCCCTGCCTGCCGACACCCTTAAAGGCGAGCTGTATTTCATCAGCCCCAAGAGCCGGACCAAGGACAATGCCAACGTGTTCGACCTTAAGATACGTATCACCGACCGGGGTGACTGCGTGCTGCGGGCGGGCTATTCGGCCAACGCGGATGTGATCGTGCGCCAGAAGGACGACGTGCCCACTTTGCCCGAGCGGCTGATCAAGTTCCGCAACGACTCGGCGTTCGTGAAAGTGGTGGCGACAGGCACGGATACGACGATGGAGAAATTCGTGAAAGTTGGCCTGAGCGACGGCCTCAAGACCGAGATCGTCGAGGGCCTGGTGGTGGGAGACTCGGTGGTCGAGGAAGCGACCAAGGAAATTGAGTAAGATTCCTCGAAAGCGGACTGAACGCACGGGCGGAGATATTTCAAAGCTGACATAAACCCTCTTGGGATCAGGCAACTAAAATGTTTTCCTACTACCTGAGACTGATCGGACAGTTCTACCAGGACATGCGGCACCAGAAGCTGCGCACGTTCCTGACCGTTTTCGGCATCACCTGGGGCACGATCGCGGTGATCCTGCTTCTGGCGTTCGGCGTGGGGATCGAGGCCTACTCGAACCGGGCCATGCATGGCCTGGGCACCAACATCGTGATCGCGGGCGGCAGCGCCACCACCAAGAGCTACAAGGGCCTGAACAAGGGCCGTAACATTTCGATCCGCCCGGAGGATGCCCAGTACCTGCTGCAGAACATTCCGCAGATGGAGGCGATCAGCCCGGAGGCCGAGCGCTGGGGCGTGCGGGCCAGCTATGGGCGAGAGGCCCGCCAGATTCATGTACGCGCAGTCAACCCCGAATACGGCGACCTGCGCAACGTGTTCCCCGAGGCGGGCGGTCGCTTTATCAACAAGCTGGACTATGATTTCAGGCGCCGGGTGATTTTCCTGGGCGATGAGCTGCGGGACCAGCTTTTCGGCGCCGGCTCCAACCCGGTGGGCAAGACCGTGATGCTCAACGGCTCGCCGTTCACCGTGATCGGAGTGATGAAGCACAAGATACAGAACAACATGTATTCCGGGCCGGATGCCGACAGCGGGTTCATCCCCTATTCCACTTACGCCGCGATGTACGACGCCCGCCAGTGCGACAACCTGCTGTTCCGGGCCAAGAACCCGGCCTGGACCGACCACATGATCGACGAGGTCTACCGCCTGATGGCCCGCAAGTACTCGTTCGACCCCACGGACCGTCACGCCATCTGGGTCTGGAACACGGCAGAAGGCGACAAGTTCACTTATTATTTCTTCCTGGGGTTCAAGATATTCCTGGGCGCAGGTGGGTTTCTCACCCTCCTGGTGGGCGGGATCGGCGTGGCCAACATCATGTACATAGTGGTGCGCGAGCGTCGCCGCGAGATCGGGGTCAAGATGGCCCTGGGCGCCTCGCCACGGATGATCCTGATGCAGTTCATGGTCGAGACTTTCCTGATCGTGGGCCTGGGCGGCGCGATGGGTTTCGGGTTCTCCTGGGGCGTGGTGCGCCTGTTCACCACCCCGGTGCTGGCTTTCACCAACAAGTATATCGGCATCCCCACAATCGATCCCGTGGTGGCGGCCATTACCATAACCGTGATCGGCCTGATCGGCTTCGCCGCCGGTTTCGCCCCGGCCCGCCGGGCGGCGCGGATGAACCCGGTCCAGGCCCTGGAGTTCTGAGACATGCATATCCTGTTGCAGTTCTGGCACGAGTTGAGAAAAGAGAAGATGCGCATGTTCCTGACGATCATGGCGATCTGCTGGGGCAGCGCCAACGTGGTGCTGATGCTCTCGGTGGGCGAGGGACTCTACCGCGGGTTCGGCGCGGGCATGCGAGGCCTGGGCAAGAATATCGTGATCGTCTGGGGTGGCCAGACCTCCAAGCCCTACGCCGGGTTCCCGGTCGGACGGCCCATCCCGCTGCGCCTGGATGACGTGGAACTGGTGAGCAAGCAGTTGCCCGAGATCGCCGCGATCAGCCCGGAGTACCGCTCCGGCTCCTCGATGAAATACAAGGACAAGGTCCTGAGCGTGGATGTCCACGGCGTGCTTCCCTGCTGGGGACCCATGCGCAACATGGTCCCCGAGCCGGGCGGACGGTTCCTCAACGACCTGGACGAGAGCCGGAAACGCCGCATGGTCTTCATCGGCAACAAGCTGCGGGATGACCTGTTCGGAGAGGGAGTCAACCCGGTGGGGCGGATAGTGCTGATCAACGACATCCCGTTTACTGTAATCGGCGTGATGACCAAGAAAATCCAGACCAGCAGCTACTCGGGCCGTGACGCCAACAAGGCGGTGATCCCAGCCTCGACCCACCGCATGACTTTCAACCAGAGATGGATCAGCAACTTAATATACAGGCCCGCCGATCCCAGCCGGACAAAAGCGGTGCAAAAGAGTTTCCGCAATCTGATGGCTGGCAATTACCGCTACGACCCCACGGATGAACAATGCTACCAGATGTGGGACACTATCGAGATGGGTGACGTGGTGGGCAAGGTGATGCGCGGGATCGAAATCTTCGTCGGCCTGATCGGAGCGCTCACCCTGCTGATTGCCGGGATCGGCGTGGCCAATATCATGTACGTGGTGATCAAGGAACGGACCCGTGAGATAGGGATCAAGATCGCCGTGGGGGCCAAGCCGCGCTACATCATCGCCCAGATCGTGGGCGAGAGCCTGATAACTATGGTAATCGGAGGAGCGTTGGGAGTGGGCCTGGCTATGGGTGGTGTGCAGTTGATCCGGATGATCCCAATAAAGCAGGAGGAGTTGCAGTTCCTGGCGCAGCCGGTGTTCAGCTCGCTGCTGGCGCTGATCTGCTCGCTCATAATCGGTTTCATCGGGCTGATGTCCGGTCTGTTCCCGGCGCGACGGGCCTCGCGGATCGATCCGGTGGATGCCCTTAGATACGAATAGGAGGCTGTGATGATTGAGTTGAAAGACATTACGAAGGTATATGACATGGGCTCGGTCAAGGTCAACGCCCTGGCCGGCGTGAGCCTGGAGATAGGTTCTGGGGAGCTGGTGGCAGTGCTGGGGCCCTCCGGCTCGGGTAAGAGCACGCTGATGAACCTGGTGGGCTGTCTGGATACCCCCAGCCGGGGCGAGTACATTCTGGACGGCGACCCGGTGCAGAAAAAGAACCGCAACGAGCTGGCCGACATCCGTAACCGCAAGATCGGGTTCATTTTCCAGAATTTCAACCTTCTGGGTTACGCTACGGCCCAGGAGAACGTGGAGTTGCCGCTGATCTACGGCCGGATGAAGAGTTCCGAGCGCCGCCGTCGCGCCGCGGCCATGCTCGATCTGGTCGGACTGGGCGACCGGGCGACCCATCGCCCCAACGAGCTGTCGGGCGGGCAGCGCCAGCGCGTGGCCATTGCCCGTGCCCTGGCCAACGACCCGGAGATTATCCTGGCCGACGAGCCCACGGGAAACCTGGACTCGGCCTCCGGGGCCGAGATCGTGAGCCTGTTCGGCAAGCTGAACGAGCAGGGCAAGACCCTCATCATCGTCACCCACGACCAGAAAGTGGCCGCTCACTGCAAGCGGGTGATCCGCATTCTGGATGGGAAAGTGGAAAGCGACATCCGAAACGGGAACGGATCCCATAACTGAAACCCGGGCTGTCGGGTTTTCTCAGGAGAAAGCAATGAATGACTCAGGGCGGTTCCCTTGGAGATGGGTTATTCTTTCGGCAGTCGTCGTGCTGCTGGCCCTTCCGTTCCGGGCCTGGCCAGCGGAGCAGGACGAATTGAGGCGCGAGAGCGTGCAGGAGTATCCGCTCTCCGCAGAGGGCGGACGGATCAGCCTGGAGAACGAGATCGGACGGGTGAGTGTCCGCACATGGGAGGAAAGCCGCGTGCGGATCAAGGCCGTGAAAATCCTGGATCTCAGCCAGCTCAAGGGCTTCGAGGACCCACCGGCCGAGAGCTTCCTCGACCAGGTGTCGATCCTGTGCGAATCCGATTCGAATTCACTGAAAATCCGCACCGATATCCCGGACCTGGAGCTGAAAGCCCGCACCCGGGGGGTCCTGTCGGCCTGCAAGATGTTCTACGGCCTGTTCAAGGGCGATTGCAACAAGCTCCCGCTGCGGATCGAGTACGAGCTGACCGTGCCCCGTCACTGCGACCTGAAAATAAAATGCGATATCGGTGGGATAGATGTCGAGGCGGTGGAGGGCCGGCTGTCGCTGGAATCGGATATAGGCAGCGTGCAGGTACGATCGACCAGCGGCGACCTTTTCTCGCGCCTTTCCCTGGGACGGATCAGCCTGAAGGACATCGCTGGCTCGGTGGACGCCAAGTCCGACCTGGGGCAGGTGGAGGCTGAGCTGTCCCGCCTGGAGTATCACGACCGGGTCTATCTCGAATCCGGCATGGGCGAGGTGCGGCTCGCGCTGCCCGGGAACACCGGTGTGGATCTGAGCGCGGAAAGCGGCATGGGTGAGGTGTCTCTGGATTTCGGGGACAGTTTCAAGGGTGAGAACGACTGGAACAGCCTGCACGGCAAGCTCAACGCCGGCGGGGCCGAGGTCACCCTGAAAACAGGAATGGGAGCTATAAGGATAGACAGGAAAGACCGCTGAGCCATCCCGCCATGAATGGCGCCGGAACGGTTTGACAAGATGTGGGGCAGACGCGGAGCCTCAGGGGATGAGCTGATCCGGGTCGAGGATTATGACCTGGTCATCCGGCTGCTGACGGCGGGCTATGGCGCACACTATCGCCTCGCGGTCGCCGTCGCCCGGGAACATGCCCGCGGGCGGGTCCACCAGACTGCCGGGGCGCAGGTTCTCCACCGAGATCACCTGGTCCGCGGCCACCGCGAACAGGCGTCCGCCCTGACCGTCCAGCACCAGCACAATCTCCGTCAGATCCTCCTTGAGGGTCTGACGGACTTTTGCGAACAGCCGTATCATCAGCGCAAGCTCGGTGTCCCTTGTTTTGCGGATCAGCGCCTCCGCCGCCTCGTAATCGCTCAGGCCGACATGCCGGCTGACCTTGTCGGCTATGGCGTGGATGGCCTTGTGTGGATCGTCGAATTTTTTCAGATGGAAAGCGATTTCCTGGTTCTCGGTCCGGAAGCTGTCGTACCACTTACCGAAGGCGCATTTGTGCGGGTCGGTGGTCAGCTTGAAGGGCCGCTTTTCCTGCACGGAGCTTTCAAGCTCTTTCAGCCAGTTGATATGATCCTGTTCCCGCTGGACGAGCAGTTTGATCAGCTCATCAGCCTCCGTACGCAGCGAGCGCAGACCCAGACGGCAGCGCAGATCGAGAAGGGGCACCACCTTGCCCCGGAAATTGATCGTGCCGCGCATGTGCTCCGGCAACTGCGGCACCACGGTCACCGGGGGCATGGTCAGGATCGACTGGACTTTGCTTACAGGAAAAGCGAAAACAGTCCCATCCAGATAAATCAGAATGTAAGGCACTTTGTCATCGATCTGAACGCTCATCGACGCCTTCCCTTTGCACCGGTTGCAATTGTCGGTGACCACTGTGTGGCTGTTCGCTGCGAACTCTTCTTTGAGTAACCGGCAGTTCCGACTCCAGACTTTACTCTCCGGTTCCGGGGTTGAACCTTTCGGCCATTTTCTGACATTACATTATCCACTTGAAAAAATCAACAAGTGCGAAACCGGAATCAAAGCCCCTTGACTCTTCAGGTTCCGGCTCGCGCAGGCTGATTTTTCTTGTGCCGGAGCGATGTTTTCAAAAAATTGTTGTCACAACACACCGGTTGTTCTGACAATTTTTAAAAGGATTGAGGATGACTGCAAAAGAGAGGATTCTGCGGGTCCTGGCCGGGGATACTCCAGACCGGGTGGTATTCGCCCCCAACATCTGGCAGTGGTTCGAGTACCATAAGAGGCACGGCCTGCCTGCCGAGCTTTCGGGATGCACGAGCCAGCTCGAGGTGATGCGCGTGCTGGGAGTGGACATATTCAGCCGCAACCTGCTGACCGATATCACGGAGCGCCTTTTCGGCGGGTTCGTGCACGAGCGGTTCCCCGGTATGGAGGTGGAGGTCACGGTCGAGGGCGACCTGACCCGCAAGGTCTACCACACCAGCGCGGGTGACCTGTCCGAGGTGCTCTGGTTCGACCGCGAGGGAGTGACCCTGGTGCAGAAAGAGCACCTGTTCAAGGATTTCGACCGTGAATACCCGGCCTGGAAAGCCTGGTTCGAGTCGCGTGAGCTGGTGTTCGACCCCGGCTCGTTCCGCGAACTGGAGGCAAGGGTGGGCGAGGACGGCCTGGCGATCGCGGGCGAGATCACCAACCCGCTAAAGCAGCTCCATATCCTGGCGCGCCAGGACAACGCGATTTTCCTGCTGTTCGACCAAGAGAAGCAGATGCAGGAGCTGATGGACATCTACGCTGAAAAGGCCCTGGTCCTGATCGGCAAGATGCTCGCGGCCGGGGTGCGCGTGGTGATGTGCATGGACAACCTGGACAGCTTTTTCTACCCGCCGGAGCATTTCGAACGCTACTGCGCGCCGTTTTTCCGACGCGCGGCCGAGCTTTGCCATGCGCACGGGGCCTGGCTGTTCAGCCATGCCTGCGGCCGTCAACGCCAGATTATCGAGCATGTGGTGGGCAGCGGGCTGGACGGGCTGGAGGGGATCGCGTTCCCGCCGTTGGGCGATATCGAACTGTGGGAGGCCAAGGCGGCCGGCCGGAAATTCATAGTGGAGGGCGGGCTTTCGGCCACGCAGCTCGAAGGCGAAGTGACTCAGGCCCAGGCCGACAGCCACGTGCGCGGCCTTTTCGAGCGGAGGCGGCCGTTCGACCGTTTCATTTTCTCGATGAGCTGCAACACCTCGATCGCCACGAAATGGGATACACTGAAAAGATACCGCGACGCCTGGCTCAAGTACGGAACACTCTAAGACGACGGCCCTTTGCCGTCTTGTCCCTTGGAACCGCCTGACCACCGCTGGAGAGGATACATGACTGAGAAGAAACTCGGACCGTTGCAGGTCTCGTGCGTGCAGATGCACTGGGCCCGTCCCCTGGAGCGTAACCTGGAGCTGACCCGCAAGTTCATCGCACAGGCGGCGGCCGAGGGCAGCCGGGTGGTGCTGTTTCCGGAGGCCAGCCTGACCGGCTACTATTTCCCCTACGCGGTGAAGCTTTCCCGCCAGACTGCGCTCGATGCGCTGGCGGAGGCGGCCCGCGCCGCGGCTGAGCACGGGGTCTGGGCCATTGTGGGCAGCATCCGCGCCTGGAAAGGCAAGTTCCTGAACCTGGCCCACGTGATCGACCCGGCGGGCAGCGTCACCTACGAGTACGCCAAGGTCCAGTTGGCCGGTGAGGATGAGCGCCGCTACTGCATCCCGGGTGACAAGGTGGCCTATTTCCAGATCGACGGGGTGGACTGCGCGCTCTCGATCTGCCGCGACGGCCGTCACCCCGAGCTGTTCCAGATCCCGGCCATGCTGGGGGCGCGGATATTTTTCCAGCCCTCCTGCTCCAGCGAGAGTCTGGAGGCGGTGACCTGGAAACGGGTCTCCGGTCGGGCGCAGCAGGCGGCCGGGCCCAAGGCCTATATCCACCACCTGGCGGCCAACACGATCGGTCAGTCGCCGGACGGGGCCGAAAGCTCCAGCGGACAGTCGTTCATCCGGGACGCCACCGGGCTGCCTCTGGCCGAAGCTGGTTACTACGAGGAGTGCCTTCTCACGGCCGTGCTCGACCTGGACAAGGCCAGCGGTTTCTACGCCCGGCAGTCGGCACAGTATCCCGAATTCCTGCGCCCCCACTGGGATAGCATGAAAAAGGCGATCCTGGAGCGGGCCGGGCGGTCGCCGGAAGCGGACTGAGCCGTTGCGGTTGAACGGAGATATGGAAGCAGGAGCGCCGGGGGGACTTATTCGGCTCCTGGACCGGGCTGCTGGACTGGCTTGCTGACCAGGATCAGGTTGCCCTCGGGCTGCAGGATTGGTTCCAGGGCCCCTCTGGCGCTGTGATAATGCTTGTCCAGGGCCCCGCTTTCGAGCAGGTAGAGGAACATTTCCACTACCCGCGGGTCGAACTGTGTTCCGCTGTTGCGCTTGAGTTCCTGGATCGCCTGCTCCAGGCTCATTCCCTTGCGGTAGGGCCGGTCGCTGGTCATGGCGTCAAAACTGTCCGCCACCGCCACCAGGCGGCCGGCCAGGGGAATTTCCTCTCCGGCCAGCTTGTCCGGATACCCGCGTCCGTCAAACCGCTCATGATGGTGCCGGATGAAATCACCCACCGGTCCCAACTGCGGTATATCCTTCACTATCCTCACCCCGATCATCACGTGCTGGCGCATCTTGTCGAATTCCTCATCCGTCAGACGGTCTGGTTTGCTCAGGATCGCGTCCGGGATGCCGATCTTGCCGATGTCGTGCAGCAGCGTTCCGATGTAGGCCTGTTCGAGGGCCTGGCTGTCCCAGCCCATCTGGTGGGCCAGTTCCTGCACGTACGCCGAAACCCGGTCCGTGTGGCCGGCGGTGTAGATGTCGCGCGCTTCAATCGCGTTGGCCAGGGATTTAACGCTGTGATGGTAGAGGCCCTTGAAACTGCGCACCAGCGATGAGTTCATGATCGCGGTGATCGCGGTGCCGGCCAGGGCGCGGATCAGGAACCGGTCGGTGGAGCTGAATCCCCCGTCCCGCTTGTTGAAACCGGCCAGGAACCCCAGCACCTGGTTGTCCTGGGTCAGCGGCACGGCCACGATGTTGGACATCTCCACGTGGTACGGACGCATGGGGCGGACCAGCTCATCCGGTGGGGAGTTGTCCAGGTAGGAGTCCCCCAGGGCCGACGGGTCCTTGAAGAAAGGCAGGCTGCTGATCGGGCAGCCCCCGTCCATTTCAAGGAAGAACTGACAGATTTCGTTGTTGGTGTAGAAATTGTAGTGCTGTTCGGGGTTTTCCCGGAAAGCTATCAGGCAGAACTCGCAGCCCAGCAGGTGGTGCGCTCCCTCGACCAGCTCGCGCAGGATCACGCGTATGTCGATCGCGGCATGGATTCGCCGGCCCAGGCTCTGCAACTGGTCCACGATGACCACGTGGTTCTGCAGGTCCTGGTAGGTGAGGTTCAGGTCCTCATAGGCCTGGCTCAGGTCCATCTTGGCACTGTCAAGCTGCTGCCGGGACAGGAGGCTGTCCAGGGCGAGGTTCCCGATGTCAGCCAGGAGGCTGAGGCTTTCCGCAGCCGCTTGGCCCAGCCCGCCGTTAAGGCTGTTGGCCACAGCCAGCACGGCTACGGCCCGGCCCTTTTCGAGCAGCGGTACTGCCGCCATGGCTTTCAGTTGAGGCGCTGCGGGGATGAATTCCGAAAGCTGGGCCAGTCGATAGGGTTCCTGCAAAAACGCAGAACGGTTGGCCAGGATATGATTGAAAGGCAGGGTGCTGTTTTCGATCAATCCTTTGGAGACGGGAACGAGGTTGTCTTTCTGCCCCTCTACGGAGAGGAGAAGGCCACCCAGGGCCGGGGCCACCACCAGACCGGTTTCGGCATGACAGAGAGCGCGCACGTGTTTGGCCAGGCAGCGGTAAAGGTCCCGGCTGTCACCGGATTTGTCCTGGAGTCGGCGGATGTCTTTGAGTGTCCGCTGCAGTTCGGCCTGACCAGCGGCCTCGCCCGCCGCGTTGGATTGTTCGGCGTCGGCTTTGGCCAGTGAATCACTGTCCAGCGTGGACAGAAGGGATTCAAGCTTCTCCGGGTCGTAGGGGCTTTCCAGCCGCCCGTACACCAGACGGTTCGCGGCGATCTCGCGCTCCAGGCCCGGGCTGGCCGGGCCGGAAATCATGACTACCACGCGGCCCAGAAGGACATCCCGCCGCAGGCCTCGTGTGGGGAGGCTTTCAAGCAGTTCGAGAAACAGGGAGCCGGAACAGAGCAGGACCGGCTGATGGCCCTCGGAGCGGATAAGGGAATAAAAAGCGTAGGTAAAGGCTTTTACCTGCGAGAAAAGCCGCAGACCGCTCTGGCTGGGCAGGTTGGTCTGAAGCCACGCTTCATCCTGGCTGTTAACAAGTCCGATCAGCAACATTTTCTGATTGCTCCTGTTCCCGTGAATCCTCTCTATTCGGCACAACCTCAGCTCAATACATCGCCCGGCCGGACATGTCACTGTCGGCACCGGACTGTCGTTCCCGGTGCCGTGATCGGGAATCAAAAAAAATAAATGTACTAATAAAAAACCGCCAAAAATGTAAAAGCATATTGTGTTCCAAATCGCATGAGATGCTTAACCGCATTAAAAATATGGAGATTGCGTTTTGCCTGCATGCGCGTAGTCAAGTATTCTTACCCGAAATCGCACATTGTGTATCGAATCGCCCATCTGAAAAGCCTGAATAACCAGAGTCAGGTAATTATACCGCTTTCGGAGCCGCCGTTAGTCGCCCCAACTCCGGGGACCGCTCTGCGGCTTGACAGCCATCGTTCATGGTTATAATATCGATCAGCCGACCTTGGACTTGAACAATGCATCCCGTAACCGTCGCTATTTTCACTTCGAGGGCGAAATGTTTCACCGGGTAAGCGCCAAAAAATGTCGCACTGGCCGGACTGCGGCAGTGCTGGTTCTGGCGCTGCTGGTATCCAGCGCAGCCTGCAGCCGTCAGCGGGCCGTGCGTCCCGCCCCGACCGCAGCGGACAGCCGCGCGCGGGATGAGCAGGTGTTCAAGTCCAATGAGGAGGCGGTCAAGGCCGGTATCTACGAGCCATTCGAGGATTCCATGGTCGTGAAAGGCCAGCGACCGGCCACGCCGGAGTCCGGGGCACAACCGTCCCCCGCGGCTGCGATGGAAGGGGACGGTCAGTCCCAGGTAGCACCGACTCCCGGGGTCACCATGGGCTGGCGCGTGCAGGTTGGGGCGTACAACGACCAGGAGAGCGCCGAGGACCTGGCCGCGAAAGTGCGCAGCCGGGCCGGCTCAAGCTGTCCGGTCTACGTGCGCTATTACGCCCCGATGTGGAAAGTGCACGCTGGCGACTGCGTGACCCGCCAGGAGGCCGAGTCCCTTAAAAACACACTCCAGAGACTGGGCTACCAGGATGCCTGGGTGGTCAGCGCGGGGATAAGCCGGTGAGACCGAATGTTCACAGACAAACACTCGAAGGGCTGCTTGCGGCCCTTTTTCTTTTTCTATCCGTATGCCGGCTGGATGCGGTGCAGGGGGACCTGCACTGGAGCCTGCTGAGTGTCTCGCCAGCGGACAGAGCCGCGCTGGCCTCATTGCGCGCGGCCGGGCTGGAAGTGCTGAAAGTGGAGGCCGGGGAAGCCCGGGTGCTGGCCAACCCGATCGAGCGCGCCTGGTTGGCGGAGAATGGTTTTGCGGTCCGGGTCGAGATAGAGGATTATGGTCTCTACCTGGCCCGCCGCCGTCAGGAGGGCGCACAGCCGCACCTGGCCGGTGCCATAGGGTTCGCCAAGGGCTCCATGGGCGGCTATTTCAGTCCGGAGGAGGTCGCCGCATTTGTCGATTCGCTGGTCCGTATCGACACGCACGGCATCATCTCGCCCCGTTTCGAGATCGGCCGGACCCACCAGAACCGTCCGCTCTGGGCCGTACGGGTCTCGGAAAACGCCGCTCAGGAGGACCCGGACAAGCCGCGCGTGCTGTACAATTCTCTGATCCACGCCCGCGAGGGCGTGACCGGGATGTGCCTTCTGTATTACCTGGGCTGGCTGGTGGAAAATTACGGGCGGGTGGATTCGGTCGCCGCCCTGGTGGACAGCCGAGAGCTGTATTTTATCCCGCTGGTCAACCCGGACGGCTATGAGCTTAACTGGAATTCCTACAAAAACTCCGATGGCCGCAGTTTCGGTCTGTGGCGCAAGAACTTGCGCGACAACGACAGTGACGGGGCGGTCGGGTATTACGATGGAGTGGACCTGAACCGCAATTTCAGCCTGGGCTGGGGTTATGATAACCAGGGTTCCAGCCCCTACTGGTCCTCCGAGAGTTATCGCGGCCCGGAGCCTTTCAGCGAGCCGGAGACCCAGGCTTTCAGAGACTTTGTCAATGCGCGCGGCTTCTCCTGCGCCGTGAATTTCCACTCCTACAGCTCGGTGCTGATCAACCCCTGGGGCTATGTGAACGCCCAGACTCCGGATTCGCTGCTCTATGCCCGCCTGGGA
>CAYLSM010000056.1:0-22309 GCA_964386505.1 uncultured Gemmatimonadales bacterium | reverse complement strand
GACCACAACCCTCGGACACGCGCTTGAGCAGGGCCTTGCGCAGCTCAGGCGGCGTATCGGCCCAGGAACGCAGGTTGGGCAGAGCGATCACCTCGAACTGACGGGAGCTTTCCAGCTCGCTGGTCAGGGCGGTGTAGGCGACACTGAACTTGCTGTTGACATGGTCGTATTCGAGGGCGCGGGTGCCGTAGAAATCGCCGAACGCCCAGCGGTGCAGGCCCAGGGAGGGTTCGAAGGTGACAGTGGTTGGCTCCAGCTCGAATCTCTGCATCAGCTCCACCATCACCCGGCCGCTTCCGGCGCGCGGCACGAACAGCCCACGCAGTGGCCCCGCCGCATCCGGGCGCTGCCAGGCCACATGCGGGGTCTGTACCGAATCGGAGTAGACTATGTCCATCCGGCCGCGGCTGTCCAGCTCGGGCTGGTACTCCCAGGTGCGAAGGTGATCCAGGTAGAGCGTGGCCGCCTCCGCCGGGCTGAATTCCACCCGCCGCAGGGCCAGCCAGTCGACTCCGGTCAACTGCTCGCGCCGGTACTGGAGGTGGTTGAGGCCCTGGGTCAGGGTGCGCAGGGTGCTCCAGCTTCCGCCCAGGCTGTCGCGGAATGTCAGGCGCAGGCTCAGGGGCGACCGGCTGTAGAGGTCGACAAAGATCGCCTCCTGGATTTTCCAGCCGCCGCCGCCTTCATCGCCCGCTTTCTCGCGGATTATCTGCTCCATGCGCCAGAGGCCGCCCAGATCGACGCTCAGCACTCCCCCAGCCTGGAACTCCACGCGCAGGTCGTGTTTGCGCTCGGTGGCGTAGACACTGTCCAGAGCAAGCGCGCCGCCGGTGATGCTCCAGCGCGACAGGTCGCTGTCCTCGAACTCCTGGAGCTGGCCCCATTCATCCTGGGCACGCAGGAGCGAGAAAGCGCAGGCGATCAGGATAAGCAGCAGACCCAGGCCGCGTCCGGTTCGGGGGGCTTTGAATAGCATCGTGCGCCTCTGGTTGAGGGTGGCAGGCAAAATTAGAGCATCGGTCGGAGGATAAACTAATATCGTTCACTCCAGCGAACAATATCCAGCCCGCCCCCGCGGGGCCGCGCTCAGGCTTTTTCCCCGGCCTCGAGGATTTTCACCAGGGCCTGATCCCCCAGCTCCCCCAGGCCCATTTCGACCGCTTTTTCAAACTGGACAGCCGCCAGTTTGAGGCCGGGCAGTTCCACCCCGGCGCGCTCGCACTCCAGAAGGGCCAGGCGCAGGTCTTTCAGGTGCAGGCCGATCTTGAACCCGGGACGGAGGTCGCCCTCCTTGAGCAGGCCGCCCCACTTGCGCCAGATGAAACTGGTGGCCGCGCCGCTGTCCAGGGTCTCCCAGGCGGTTTTCTCATTCAGGCCCAGGCCGCGGGCGAAACGGAAGCCCTCTGCCAGGGCGATCACGTGCAGGCCGGTCACCACCTGATTGCAGCATTTCATCAACTGGCCGTGGCCAACCGGGCCCACGTGCACGGCGCGGCTGGTGTAATGACGGACCACCTGGCGGGCGCGCTCGATGTCCTCCTCACGGCCGCCCATCATGGTGACCAGGGTGCCCTCGGCCGCGCCGCTGGTGCCGCCCGAGACCGGGGCGTCCACAAAGCCGATCCCGCGCCCGGCCAGCTCGGCGGCTATCTCGCGGCTGGCTGTCGGGCTGATCGTGGAGTGATCGACTATCAGTCCGCCGGGGGCCATGCCGGCCGCCACCCCATTCTCGCCCAGAATCACATGGCGCACATCCGGCGTGTCGCTCACGCAGAGCATGACCACATCGCAGATCCGTCCCAGCTCGGCCGGGCTGCCGCAGACAGCCGCCCCGGCTTTTTCCAGGGGTAAAGTTCTCTCACGCGTACGGTTGTAGACCGCCACCTCCAGACCGGCGCGCACCATATGCCCAGCCATCGACGCCCCCATCAACCCCAGACCGGCGAACCCCTTTTTCATTTGCCTCTCCTTTGCTTGCCGAAAATCTCAACACTCTGCCGAAAACTGTAAGGTGGCGGAATTCCCGCCCCGGCGCAAGAGGCTGAATAATTTTGCCTTGCCACTTTACAGGGATGGAACATTCCCTTATTATATCGCAACTATCCAGGCAGACAGAACGGCCATCCGCCCACCGCGAACCGGACAGCGTGACAATGAAAAAAGCCCTCACTCCTGGATTTCTGCTCCTGCTCTTCCTCTATGTCTCAGAGGGTTTCCACCTGCTGAAACTGTTCCCGTTCGACGCCGGATTTGTCAACCTGGTCCTTGCCGGCAACATGTCCGACTCTTTCCGCTTCGCATTCAATCCGGGTGAAATATCGGCTGGCAGCGACTCGCCGCTCTACGCCCTGGTGCTGTCGCTGTTCTGCCGCCTGAGCCTCGACCCCTTTGCGGCGAGCGCAGTGCTCAGCAAGTTCCTCTTCATCGGATGTGGCTGGCTGATCTGGCGGCTGAGCCTCCGCCTGGCCGGGGAGAAGCCGCACGCCAGGGCCGCGGCGTTCGTGGCGGCAGCATTCTGGTTTTCCAGTGGCACGGTGGGGTTCAACATGGCCTCGGGCCTGGGTGGGCTGAGCCTGGCATTCAGCGGCCTAGTGCTGGCCCTGCTGGTCCTTGAGCCCGCGGTGCCCGGCGCTCTGCTCGGGCTCTGCGCCGCACTGGCCGTGCTGTCGCAGCCGGCCGGCTGGGTCCTGGCGGGCCTGGCTCTCTGGTGCAGACGGAACCAGAGCAACCGCGGCACGCCTGAGGACCGCTCCGCGTTCCGTCTGGCCCTGGTCGCTTTCGCCGTGCCGGTGCTGCCCTGGATGCTGTTCTGCATCTCCCAGAACGGGACGATCTTCCCCAACCCCACCGCGGCGATGCTCGGCTCGGCGGCGGAGCGTCCCGGGGTCCTGTCTTTCCTGTACGACTGGGCAGTCGAGCGCGGACCGCAAAGCCTTGAGCAGATGTACCAGGGACTGGGCGGGCCGGCAGGAATCCACGGCTGGTTCGACCTCGTTCCCTGGGCCGTGCTGCCCGTGATCTGGTCCCTGCTGGTCTTCCGGTTCAGCGCGGCCGGGGTGCCGGCGCTGTTCATCGTGCTGCACCTGGCCCTGGCCCTGGCCGGGACAAGACAGTTGGGCGAGGCCGGGCGTTTTTACATGCTCGATCTGGCCTTTGTCTACGTGCTGGCCGTGCTGATGATCCGCGACATCGCGGAACGGCTGAAACGGCGCTCGGCGCTGCTGGCCGCCGCCGCCGCCGTGCTGCCCACGGTGGCTGTCCTGTTGCTCCAGGCGACCGGGGTCATATTCTGCCAGGCAGTCTACCAGTCCCTGAACACGCGGTGTTTCTACGGTACATTCTCCGTGGCGCAATGGATTAAGACCAACCTTCCACCCGACGCGGTGGTTGCGACCTACGAACCAGGAGCGCTCCGTTTCCTGACCGGCTGCCGGGTCCTGGACCTCACCGGCAGGGTGGAACCCCATATACTGCGCTATCGTGGAGCCGACCTGGACAGTCTGATAGTTTCCGGGGCTGACTACGTGATCGATCCGGGATTCATGACACAACTGGGTTTCAACGCGGAGGACAGCACGCTCTACGAGCCGCAGGATTTTCCATTCCCGGAAAAGCTGTATCGTGTGCTCCGCTACTCCGACCTCCAGGGATTACCGCGGGATTCGTTCGGGTCTCCAGGTGCGGACAGCGCCCGGATCAACCCGCCGGGCGCTCCATGACCTCCGCGCTGAACACCGGCTGCACCGGGAACCGTCCTCCGTTCGCGGCCTGAAGTTGCGCCGCCGCGGGCGGGTCGGCGGCCAGCAGAAGAATCTCTCCTGGATCGAGCGAGCGAAGGTTCAGGTCGCCACGCAACCGCCATTCCCGTTCCGCACTCCAGAGTGTACGCTCGCCGCGGCTCTGCTGGAAAAACCTCTCCTCCCGGTTACGGCTCAACTGCCCGCGTTCCAGGTATTCCACTGGCCGCGCCCCGAGCGCCTCCGCAATGTCACGCCCGATCGCCAGCCCGAACGGCTCCAGGCTGTAGCGCAGGTAGCGCTGCCGCCAGCGCATCAGCGGCAACACCTCGTCCAGCCCCAGGCTGGTGAAGCTCACCCCGGGCGCCTTACCGGGCAGGTGCAATCCGGAGCCGCGCAGACGCATTTCATCCGTGATGCGCGCCAGGGTGGCCGCGGCATCCCGCACATAGCGCTCCGGGCGTGTCATCAGCCCGGCCAGGAAATCAGCGGGACGCTCGCCGGGCCAGGCCCCGGCCGAGGCGTGTGCCCAATGGGTAAGGCGGCCGCCGAGGAGGGAGCTCAACGCCGGATTGAGCGGGCAACCCTCGAACCGGTAGCGCGGCCGCCAGTTATGGGCGCTCCAGGGCACCTCGAACCCACGACGGATTTCCTTGCCCTCTGTCCCGGCCGCCCGCAGGAGTCCCTCCAGCCGTCCACCCGGGCGGAGCGAGACCGGAAGCAGGCAGTCGGCCGCATCGACCAGGTTGCGGTCACGCTCCAGCCAGCCGGCCTTTCCCCCGGCCGAACCGCAGAATGAAACCGCGAGCCGGTCGGGATCGAGATCGTACGCGAGAGCCAGCCCGGGTTTCACTCCCCCCGGTACGCCATCGCCGGGAAGGATCAGCTCGACCGGGAAACCCTGCTGTCCGGCCAGGTAGGTGATCATATCCCAGCCGGGCAGTCCGGTGCTGGACAGGACAAGTGTATGCTCAGGATCAAGCCCGGAAAGCGCTCGCCGCAGGGCCTCCACCCAGGGGTCGCCGCCGCGCGGGTATTTCCCCTGCGAGGAGACCAGCGGCAGGACTTTCTTTCTGTTGAGGTTTATTCTCATTGCCTGGGCTACCTTGAACCTGTCGTATAATTTGCCTCGGGTCACGACATGCACTGCCACTTATATTCTGGAATCAGGCCACGGGTTGTCTTATATTGAGCCAGCAGCAGCCGCTGCGAATGCAGAACTAAACCGGTCCCGGGAACATTATACCCCGATCGGAGGCACCTTTCAACCACCGGGGCAATCCGTGCCTGCCTGGAAGCTATACGCCCATTCCAACAAAACCCTTCTCCTGACCGCTGCGGCCCTGGTCACCGGCGCGGTGCTGGCGCCCGGTGTGACCGCGGGGCTGCTGATTTGCGCCCTGCTGTACCGTCTGCTCCGTGACAAGTGTGCACAACTGGATTCGCCCTGGCCGCTTCGACTGATCCTGATCGGCTTTTTCCTCCGCCTGCCGGTCATCCTGTTCCTGGCGTCAAAATCAGCTGTCACCGGAGGAATCGCGACACTGTTCGGCGACAGCAAGCTGGTTTTCATGGTCAGCAACTATGCCCAGCAGGCATTACAGGGCTCTTTCGGCCCGATCCAGAACTCCCATCTCCAGCCCGGTTTTTACGGCTACAGCCTGGTCAACTGGATGTTCGGGGCGTGGTATTATCTATTTGGCTATTCGCCGTTTCTGGTGATGCTGGCCAATGTGCTGATGAGCGTCCTTTCCGGCTGGCTGGTGTTCCTGATAACCCGGCGCCTGACCGGCCGGACCGAAATCGCAAGCCTGGCCCTGGGCTTGACCATACTGATGCCCAGCCAGATAATTTGGTCAATCAACCTTCTGAAAGAACCGACCATAACGCTGACCCTGGTTTTCATCCTCTATCTTTTCGTGGAGATGATCGCGCGGCGCCGCTGGTGGTATCTCCTGCCGATCGTGGCCCTCTGCCTGCCCCTGGGCCAGATGCGCACCCAGACACATTACCTGGCCTTGCTGACAGTGGGACTGGGTTGTCTGCTGTTCATCCCGCAGCGGGTCTGGCCGGGACTGTTTGTTCTGGCCGCGGGTGGCCTGGCCGTAGCGCTCAAACTGGGCCCGGCCCGAATAGAGCAGCTCATCCGGCAGGCGCAAGCGAGTATAGTCGGCTATCAGAACGGGTTCATTTCCACCGGCGGTTCGATCTATATCGCCATCCCGCGTCGACTGGCCTATGGTGGGGCCGGGGGCGGACCGATGACTGCCTTCGAGACAGTCGAGACCTACGTTAAATCCATATATTACTATCTGGCCAGCCCCATTCTGACCCATAATCTCACGCTGTCAAAGATAGCCATTGCGCCGCAGATAATCCTCTGGCTGGCCCTGCTGGTATTCTGTTTCGTGCCGGGCTTACTCTGGCTGCTGCGCTACCGGAAACGTTCCTCCGGCATCCTTATGCTCTTCCTGGTGATCTTCACCTCGGCCATGGCGCTGTACACTGGCAATGAGGGCGCGGCGCTGCGCCAGCGCGATGTGCTCACGCCGGTTTTCTTCATCCCGATGGCAGTAGGTTTTTTCAACCTGGCCGGCTGGTACAGCCGCCGCAGGAGGCCCGTGGCGAGGGCTTCCGCGCCTGACATTCCAGGTACCGATTCCACCTCCCACACCCAACCCGTCTCGGAGGCCTGAAAGAGCATGACTGTTTTCATCGACGAGGTCAACGCCCAGCCGCGTGCACTTCGGCGCCTGGCCGATTTCTACAGTTCCGGGGGGGCTGCTCTGCTCGATGCCTGGCGCAGTCGGCTCGAATCCAACCGTGAGCTGACTTTCATCGGCATGGGCACCAGCGAGCACTCCGCCTGGCTGATCCACGACCGTCTGGCCGCAGGTGGGCGCCACCCGCTGATTATGGACGCCGGTGAGTTCCTGCATTACCAGCTTGGGACATTCCCTAAAGAGGGCCTGTTCGTTCTGCTGTCGCAGAGCGGCGAGTCCGTGGAGACCAGGCAGGTCACCCTGGACTTGCCCCGGGAGCGCACGGTTGTGCTGACCAACTCCGAGGCCAGCAGCATGGGACAGGCGGCCGGTCTCTGCCTGCCGCTCCTGGCCGATCCCGAGCGTTCGATCACCAACCAGACCTACCTCAACACCCTGGGCCTGCTCTATTTGATGGCTGGGGGAGCGACGGACAAGCTGATCGAGGTGGCAGACAGCCTCGAGGCCAGCCTCGATCCGGCCCGGGTGAGCGCGGCGGCGGAATTCCTGCAGCCGGCCGACTGCCTGCACGTGATCGCCCGGGGGCCATCCCTGGCTGCGGCGCGCCAACTGGGTCTCACCCTGATGGAGGGCGCACGCTGCAAGGCCGCGGCCTTTGCCGCCGGGGCGTTCCGCCACGGGCCGTTCGAGGTGGCCGGGCCGGGGCACCAGGCCATTGTGATGGCCGCGCGCGGAAAGACCGAAAGCCTTTGCCTGGGCCTGGCCGCCGAACTGGCCGCCAAGGGAAGCCGCGTTCTGCTGCTGACCGATTGCGAAAGCACGCCCGCCAGCCCCAATCTGTTCGAACTGCGAGTGCCGCACCACGGGGAGGAACACCTGTTCCCGCTGACCCTGGCTCTGGTCCAGGCGCACCTGCTGGACAACATCGCCCGCCTGCGCGGCTACGAGGCCGGGGTGTTCCACTCGATCAGCAAGGTGACAACAACGGAATAGCCAGCCGGGCCGTGGGCAACGCGGGCAGGATCAGGCTTTTTCAGTCAGCGAGAACATGCGGTGCAGGTCGTGGTCGGTGTGGCGTACCGGGCGGGAGCGGGAGGCGATCTCGGCGCGCAGGTCCGGGTCGCGCTCGATGCGGCTGATGTCCTGGCCCAGGTTGCGGGTGTCACGCAGGTTTATCCCCACATACATGCCCTGCCCAGGATGGACATCCTGGACTATTTTCACCGGGAAACGCCCCTCGCGCTCGCGCCCGGCGGCGAACACCTCCAGCAGGCGCTGGCGGAACCGCTCGGAGAGGCTGACTTTAAGGATGTTGACATCCGGCGCGTTCAGCTCGTTGAGCGTGGTGACAATAGTGCCGCGCAGCAGCCGGAAAAAGGTGGCCTCGTCCACCCGCTCCGGATCGGCGGGCGGGCTGTCGGCAGGCGGAAGGGATTCCTCTCGGAACAGCAGCATGCCCCCGGCCACGACCAGGTTGACCAGACGGGCCGTGATCTTGAGCTTGTCCTGCTCCAGGCGGGCCTTGTCGGTGACCCGACCCTCCTCCACCAGGCCGGAGAACCAGTCGTGGAAAGCCGCCCGCACGTCCAGGATGCTGCGCCGCAGATGGGTTTTATCGCCGGGGCTGTCAGGCGCTTCAGCCAAGAGGCCTCCACTGGCAATCAATTGAAAGATCACAAGTTATACCCAACCGGGTCTCCCATTGTAGCGCGTTCCCGCCGGGGCTGTCAAGAAATATCGCGCCCAAGAGGAAGAGGATTTTTTCCGTTGCATTTACCGGTTGACATAAGTATAACCTATGGATCGGATGAGAAAATCTTGTCTTATCGCCAGAATATTGTATATTTTTTGGATATTTAACTTTTGGCATAAAATAGCCGGGCGCTGCGGTTTACCCCAGCCGCCGGACCAGGCCTGAATCATACGAGGGAGGGCAGGTGAACATAATAGTCTGCATTAAACAGGTGCCGGACACGGAAGCCCGGGTGCAGATCAGCGAGCAGGGCAACTCGATCGAGAGCGGGCAGATCAATTTCATCCTGAACCCGTTCGACGAGTATGCGGTGGAGGAGGCCCTGCGCACCCAGGAGAAGCTGGGCGGTGAGGTGACAGTGGTCACTCTGGGCGATGAGTCGGCCGAGAACGCGATCCGCACCGCCATGGCCATGGGCGCGGACAAGGGTGTGCTGCTCAAGGCCGAGGGCACTGCGGATGACCCTCTGCAGGTGGCGCGTGCCCTGGCGGCCGAGATCGCCAGCGGCGAGTTCGACATCGTGTTTTTCGGCAAGCAGGGCGTCGGCAACGAGCACGGCCAGGTCGGAATGGCCGTGGCCGAGCTGATCGGCGTGCCGGGAGTTTCGGGAGTCAGCCGCCTGGAGGTCTCCGCCGGAGCGGTCAAGGGCGCCCGCGAGGTCGAGGGCGGCATGGAGCTGTTCGAGTGCTCCCTGCCGGCAGTGGTCAGCACGCAGAAAGGCCTGAACGAGCCGCGTTACCCCTCGCTCAAGGGACGCATGGCGGCCAAGAAGAAGCCGCTCGAGGTGAAGCCGGTGACCCTGCCGTCGCCACTGCTGACTGTCGAGTCCCTGGCCTATCCGCCGCAGCGCGAGCGCGGGCGGGTGCTGGGCGAGGGCTCGGCCGTGGTGCCGGAGCTGGTGCGCTGCCTGAAAGAAGAGGCCAAGGTCATCTGACCCCCAACGAGACAACGAACAAGGAGCAGGATAAATGTCTTTCAACGTTCTTGTGATCACGGAACAGGCGGACGGCGGCGAACTGAAGAAGTCGAGCCGCGAGGCGCTGGGCCTGGCCCGCGCCCTGGTGGAAAAGGCCGGCGGCGGCGAGGTGGGCGCGCTTCTGGTCACGGCCTCTGCGGGCGAGCTGCCGGCCAAACTGGCAGCATGCGGCGCGGACCGCGTGCTGCTGGTCGAGGCCGCCGATTGTCAGTACTACCAGCCCGGCGTGTTCGCCGCGGCGGGCAAGGCCGCGGTGGAGGCCTGCGGGGCCGCGGCGGTCCTGGTTCCGGGCAGCGCCCTGGGCCGCGACCTCACCCCGCGCCTGAGCGCCCGTCTGGGCGCCCCGGCGGCCACAGACATCATCCAGGCCGAGATGGAGGGCGGCAAACTGAGCGCCCTGCGCCCGGCATTCGGCGGCAAGGTGCAGATGCGGGTGGCATTCGCCGCCGCCCCGGCCATTCTCTGCCTGAGGCCCAACGTGTTCCGGGCCTGCCCGGTGGACAATTCCCGCGCGGCCAAGGTCGAGGCGCTGGCCGTGTCCCTGACCGATAAGGACCGGGCGCTCAAGGTCACCGGCCTGGAGCGCAAGCAGAGCGAGACCCCGGACGTGGCCGAGGCCAATATTGTGGTTTCAGGTGGACGGGGCATGCGTGAGGGCGGCGGGTTCAAGATGCTCGAGGAACTGGCTGGCGCCCTGGGCGCCGGTGTCGGGGCCAGCCGCGCCGCGGTGGACTCCGGCTGGCGTCCCCACAGCGACCAGGTCGGCCAGACCGGCAAGTTCGTCAGCCCCTCGCTCTACGTGGCGGTCGGCATCAGCGGAGCGGTGCAGCACCTGGCCGGGATGATCGATTCGAAGGTGATCGTGGCGATCAACAAGGACGCGGACGCACCGATTTTCAAGGTGGCCAACTACGGGATCGTGGGCGACGCGTTCGAGGTGGTCCCGGTCCTGATCCAGGAAATGAAGAAACACGCCTGATCCGGGCGGCCCCTCGGGGCGCCCCTGACAGCGGAGGAACGGCTTGTCCGAAGACAAATACGATGCAATAGTGGTCGGCGCTGGCCCCTCGGGGATCAGCGCCGCGATCACCATGGCCCGTGCGGGCCTGAGCGTGGTGGTCCTGGAACGCGGTGAATACCCCGGCTCGAAGAACCTGTTCGGCGGGATCCTGTTCACCACCATCCTCAACCGCCTGGTCCCGGAATTCTGGAAAGAGGCCCCGGTCGAGCGTCACGTGATCGAGCGGCGTTTCAGTTTCCTGAACCAGGACAGCGAGATCGCCCTGGACCTGACCTGCGGCGCCTATGACCAGCCGCCGTTCAACAACTCGTTCGTTGTGCTGCGCAGCCGTTTCGACCGTTGGTTCGCCGAGCAGGCCGAGGCCGCCGGGGCCGAAATCTTCCCCGAGGTGGTGGTGGATGATTTCGTGCGGCGCGACGGCAAGATCGTGGGCATCCTGGCCCGCGGCGAAGGCGGCGAGCACGATGAGCTTCTGGCGGATGTGGTGATCTGCGCCGAGGGCGCCAACAGCCTGCTGGCCGAGAAATCCGGTCTGCACCCGCAGATGAAGCCCGGCAACCGTCTGGTGGCGGTCAAGGAGATTATCCAGCTCAACCGCGAGACCGTGGAGGACCGTTTCCACCTGGAATCCGACCAGGGCGCGGCTTACGAGTTCTTCGGCGGGGCGGTGCAGGGCATGCTGGGCTCGGGCTTCATCTACACCAACCGCGACAGCATCTCCGTGGGCGTGGGCTGCACGGTCGAGGATTTCATGGCCCGCAAGCTCAACCCCAACGACCTGCTGGAGAGCTTCAAGGCCCACCCGCGGGTGAAGAACCTGGTGCGCGGGGGCACGGTGGCTGAATACTCGACCCACATGCTGGCCGAGGAGAGTTACGACAAGCTGCCGCAGATGGCCGGGGATGGTCTTCTGCTGGTGGGGGACGCCGCCGGGCTCATCAACTCCTCAATCTACCACGAGGTGACCAACCTGGCCATGGCCAGCGGCGTGTTCGCCGGCGAGACCGTGATCGCGGCCAAGGAGAAGGGCGACTTCTCGAAAGCCTCTCTCTCCGCCTACCGCAACAAACTGGAAGCCTCCTTCGTTTTAAAGGACATGTTCCATTTCCGGAACATGATTCATTTCCTGAAAACCCGCCCGCAGTTCCTGAACGAATACCCGGAACTGATGCTGGAGCTGGCGCGGGACTATTTCACGGTTAACGAGACGCCGAAACTGCAGGTGCGCAAGGACATCGTGCGCAAGGCCCGGGCGCGGCTGAAGCTGCTGCCCCTGCTTAAAGACCTGTGGGCGGCCCGGGGAGCGATGGTATGACGAGCGCCGATGTGATCAAGCCCACACCGGTTGTATCTCTGGAGGACAAGCTGGCCCTGGTCAAGCGCAAGATCGCCAAGACCAGCCATATCAGTGTGGACCAGCCGGCTTTCCAGGCCGACCCGGACAAGGTGGTGCTGTTTGTCTGTCCGGCCAAGGTCTATGAGAAGAACGAGGAAAACGGCGAGTGCATCGTCAATTTCGAGAACTGCCTGGAGTGCGGGACCTGCCAGGTGGCGGCGCGCGCCTATGTTAAATGGGACAACCCGCAGGGCGGTTTCGGCGTGACCTACGCCTTGGGTTGAGCCGGTTCGAACTTTATCATATTTTGGGAATAATGAGGGATGGGTGAAAGCTCGTCCCTTTTTATTTGCCTGAATTCTTTCACACCCCGTCGGCTTACGCCGCCACCCCTCTTTTTAGAGGGGATTCGAAGCGCCGTTCTCCGGGCAACGCAGGCAGCCTCGGGCATGGGCGGTTCAAATCCCCTCTCGAGAGGGGTGCCCGCGCCAGCGGGCGGGGTGTGTTACGGCCGAGGCCGGTAAAAAGCAAACGGGCGAACACAAGCTTCGCCCCGACGGAAAATCACAGCCGGTCGTTATTCCGGGATTCCTCTTTCATCCTCGATCCTCGGTGTAGGGGCACGGTGCACCGTGCCCAAAACGTTTTTGTTCTCTTGGTTTCGGCCAAGAGAACCAGAAGCCATTGGGGGCCGTAAACTCGCGCGGTCCCTTTGGGCTTTCCAACCTGAGGTGTACATGGAGTTTCTACGCGCTACCGCGCTGCGGGGCGACGCTGGCGCTGATTGCCCGCCGGGCCTGGGGCGCTGGACCAGGCTTCGGTGTGCACGATGCATTCTCTCCGCTCCTCCGGCGCGGCTCAGACATACGGCCCCCGGGCGGCCTGAGGCCGCGTGGTGAAAAAACCTTCAAGCGGACCCCATGCCCTTTGGTCCTTTCGGGCAAGACCGAAAGGACGAAAAGAAAAACCGGGCGAACACAAGGTTCGCCTTACGAAAAGGCCAGGGAGATCAGCTCGATCTCAATCGGCCAATCCTCCGCTTTGAAAAAATGGGGATCGAGGGGCTATAATCCAGTAAAAAGGGGCACGGCATGCCGTGCCCCTACATTTTAGGGCTCAAATTCCCGATAGGATATTTCACTCACCACAGCCCGGAAGCGGCGGTTTTCTTTTTCTTGCCGCCGGAGGCCGGCTTGCCGGCCAGGCGGGCCCTGTGCTCCATAAGCTGGTCGCGCAGGAGGGCGGCGCGCTCGAAATCCAGGGCCTTGGCCGCCTCGCGCATCTCGTTCTCCAGAATGCTGATCCGGGTCTCCAGGTCCAGCTCGCGGCCGTAGCTGGGCCGGCCGCCGTCCGCGGCCAGGGCCGGGGCCTCGCGCAGGCGGCGGTCGGCCACGGCCGTGGAGAGCATCACCTGCTCCACGCTCTTGCGGATGGTCTGGGGCTGGATGTCGTGGGCCTCGTTGTAGGCCAGTTGCAGCTTGCGCCGCCGGGTGGTCTCGCCGATCGCCCGCTCCATGGAGCCGGTCATCCGGTCGGCGTACATGATGACCTTGCCGTTGACGTTGCGCGCGGTGCGCCCCATGGTCTGGATGAGCGAGCGCTCGGAGCGCAGGAAGCCCTCCTTGTCGGCGTCAAGGATGGCCACCAGCGAGACCTCGGGCAGGTCGAGGCCCTCGCGCAGAAGGTTGATCCCCACCAGCACGTCGAAATTGCCCAGCCGCAGGTCGCGCAGGATCTCGATGCGTTCGATGGCCTCGATGTCCGAGTGCATGTAGCGCACCCGCACCCCCATCTGGGACATGTATTCCGTGAGGTCCTCGGCCATGCGCTTGGTCAGGGTGGTGACCAGGGTGCGCTCGGAGCGGGCGGCGCGCTGGCGCACCTGCTCCAGAAGGTCATCCACCTGGCCCTTGACCGGCCGCACCTCCACCTCGGGGTCGACCAGTCCGGTGGGCCGGATGATCTGCTCCACCACCTCGCCGCCGCACTTATTCAGCTCGTAGTCGGCCGGGGTGGCGGAGACAAAGATGACGCGGTCGAGGATGGACTCGAACTCGTGGAACTTCATCGGCCGGTTGTCCAGGGCGCTGGGCAGGCGGAAGCCGTGCTCGACCAGGGTGCTCTTGCGCGAGTAGTCGCCCTCGTACATCGCGCCGATCTGGGGCACGGTGACGTGGGACTCATCGAGGACGAGCAGGAAATCCTTGGGGAAGTAATCGAACAGGCAGGCCGGGCGCTCACCCGGGCCGCGGCCGGACAGGTGCCGGGAGTAGTTCTCGATGCCCGAGCAGTAGCCCACCTCGAGCATCATCTCGATATCGTAGTTGGTGCGGGACTCCAGGCGCTGGGCCTCCAGCAGGCGCTCCTGGGAGCGCAGCTCGACCAGACGGCCGCGCAGTTCCTCCTGGATGCTGCGCACCGCGGCCTCGAGCTGGGTCCGCTCGATCACGAAATGCTTGGCCGGGTAGATGGCGCAGTAGTCCTGGGTGCCCAGCACGTTTCCGGTGAGCGGGTCGATACGGCTGATGCGCTCGACCTGGTCACCGAACAGCTCCAGGCGCAAGGCAGTTTCTTCATACGCCGGGAAGACCTCGATGACGTCGCCGCGCACCCGGAAGCGGCCGCGGGCGAAATCCAGATCGTTACGCTCGTAGTGGATATCGACAAGCCGGCGCAGGATCTCGTCGCGCTCGGCCTCCTGGCCCACCTTGAGCGACAGCAGCAGGCGGGCGTAGTCCTCCGGGGAACCGAGGCCGTAGATCGAGGAGACGCTGGCCACTATGATGACATCCGGCCGCGAGAGCAGGGCGCTCGTGGCGGCCAGGCGCATGCGGTCGATGTCCTCGTTGATCGAGCTGTCCTTCTCGATGTAGGTGTCCGTGGCCGGAAGGTAGGCCTCGGGCTGGTAGTAATCGTAATAGCTGATGAAATACTCGACCGCGTTGTGCGGGAAAAAGCTTTTCAGCTCGCCGTAAAGCTGGGCGGCGAGGGTCTTGTTGTGGCTGATCACCAGGGTCGGCCGGCCCCAGTCGGCGATGACGTTGGCGATGGTGTAGGTCTTACCCGAGCCGGTGACCCCGAGCAGGGTCTGGAAAGGGCGGCCCTCACGCAGACCGGCGTCCAGCTCGCGGATCGCCGCAGGCTGGTCCCCGGCTGGAGGATATGGAGCTTCCAGGCGGAACACGTTCATCGAGATATAACCTCCCCCCCCGGGCGTCAGGCTTGATTTTTGCCACGCCGGGGGGTAAGCTTATCCAGTTCGAAGGAGAAACTGGTGCATATAATAATATACACGAAGAAAAGAGAAAAACCATTTGTACTGGGCCGGGCCGGGCTGCTTTTCGCTCTGGCGGCCGGACTGACCCTGCTGTGCCTCGGAGTGGGCCTCTGGTACGGCCGCCAGAGCGGCCTCCTGGAGGATGACCTGTCCGGCCTGCGCGCGGGCCTGGGCCTGGCTCAGCACAACCTGCGGGCAGCGGACAGCGCCGCCGAACTGGCGCGCGAAAACCTGACCAAATTCGACCCGAACAGCCTGACCGTGCTGGTGGGGCTGCCAGACAGCCTGCCGGACGAGGTCACGCCGGAGCCGCAGGCTGTCCCCCGGCCGGCGGAGGAGGTGTTGCGCTGGGCGATCCAGGTCTCCTCGCGCCGCCAGGAGGCGGACGCCCGGGCCGAGGCGGTGGCCCTGGGCCGCCGGACCGGCCTCAGGCCGGGTGTCGAGCGGGTCGAGGTGGGGACGCAGGTCTGGTTCCGGGTGCTGATAGCGGGCTTCCCGAACGAGTCCGCGGCGCGCCGCCAGGCCGACAGCCTCGTGGCCGCCGGGGCAATCCGCGAGTACGTGCTGCAGGAGCTGAACCACCCGGAAAACGCAATAAAGCCCTGAACCGAACAACGGTGGTGCGTAAATGGACCCAAGAGAGCTGGAATACCGTCTGGAAGAGGCCGAGCAGAAACTGGCCGTCCTGGAGGAACGCGAAAAGAAGCTGCGCAACCAGGTGCTGCGCCTGACCGCGGTGGCAATGGCCCTGTCCGAGAAGCTCCAGGAAAAGAAAATGCTGCAGAGCGGGCAGTTCGAGGAGCGGGTGCAGGCCCACCTGAAGACCCTGGACCGGGAGATATCGGACCGCCGGACCGAGCGCCTTCTGGATGAGCTGTCAGGCCCGGAGAGCGATGACGGTTCGGCCTGAGGTCCGACAGGACGTTGTCAGCCCAGACCGGCCAGGCAGCGTGTAATCTCCTCGCGCCGGGGGTTGGACGGGTCGAGGGCCAGGAATTCGCGGAGGTGGGTGCGGGCCTGGACCGTGTTGCCCAGACGCAGCAGGGCCAGGCCGAGGTTAAGGTGGGTGGCCGGGTCGCGCGGGTTTAGCTTGAGCGCCTTGCGGTAGCAGCCCGCGGCAGTGCGCAGCTCGCCGCTGCGGGCCAGGGCCACCCCCAGGTTGCTCCAGGCTTTCCAGTAGTCGGGGTGTTCCTTGATGGCGCGTCGGTACTCGGCCACAGCCTCGGACTGGCGCCCCTGCTGGCTGAGCACGGCCCCCAGGTTGTTCCGGGCGTAGGGGTCGGCCGGGTCGAGGGCGGCGGAGCGGGCAAAGCACTCTTCCTGCTGCGCGCCGTATTCGGAGTCCGTGCCGAGCAAGTCCACCCCTTCATCGAACCAGCGCCAGGCGTCCCAGGTGCGGGTCAGGCGCTCGCGGTTGCGGCTGTCCTGGGTCAGCAGCCAGCCGGTCAACGGCAGGACCGGCAGCAGAACCGCTGTCCACCAGGCCCAGGCACGCAACCCGCCCTCGGCGCGGTAAACCCCCGGCAGCCCCAGCATCCCGCCGTACAGCCAGAAGATCCCGAGCATAAAGACAAAACCCAGACCATACAAGCCGAGCGCGCCGAGAAGACCCAGCCGCAGCGCGGCCAGGGCGCGCTCCATGCGGCTGCGCTCGCGGCCCGGTTTGCGGGGAGACAGAAACAACAGCCTCATGGCTTCTCCGCCCTTCCGGTCATGGGAACGAAACGCACCGGGATTATCTCCCGCCGGACCACCTTGCCGCCTTTACGGGTGTATAGCACCAGCTCCTGCAGGTGACGGCCCTCCGGGACCACCAGGCGCCCGCCCTCGGCGAGCTGGTCCAACAGCGGTTGCGGCACCGCGGCCGGGGCCGCGGTGAGGATGATCCCGTCGAACGGCGCTTCCTCCGGCCAGCCGGCGTAACCATCGCCTGCGCGGACGGTCACCCCGCGGTAGCCCAGTCGCTTCAGCAGACGGTCGGCGCCAGCGGCCAGGGCGGGCAGTATCTCCAGGCTCCAGACCCGTGCCCCCATCTCGGCCAGGACCGCCGCCTGGTAACCGGAGCCGGTCCCGATCTCAAGCACGCGGCAGCCGGGCCGGACCTCGAGCAGCTCGCTCATCAGGCCGACGATATAGGGCTGCGAGATGGTCTGGCCCTGGCCGATCGGCAGGGGAAAATCGCCATAGGCCTGATTCTGCTGGTCCGCCGGGACGAACTGGTGACGCGGCACCAGTTCCATGGCTCGCAGTACATTGCGGTCCCGCACGCCGCGTCCGCGGATCTGGGATTCAACCATTGCCTGACGCTCGACGGCGCGGGTGGTGTCGCGCACGCTGCGGTTGAAATCTATCATCTCCACTCTTTCCGGCCGTTCGTGCACCAGCCTTATTTACAATATGCGGAAGCAGCCTGCCGGGGGCAACAAATCCCGCCACGCGGGGCGTATGAGGGTCTTCCGGAAACGCCGGGCCGATCTTACTTGACTTTCGCACGGCGGCTATGTAGCTTATAGCCGAGAGCGTTAAATTCATTAATTTAGGTTAATTACGCTGTGCCAACCGTCCATTTCCGCCTCTGATGCATCCATGTTCTGCCGATCGCGAACACACTGCCTTGCCGAATACGGAAAAGCATCCGCTTAAGAGCCGGAAAGCTGCGACGGCGCAACGACAGCAGCCGATAACATTACAAAGGACCCTTTGATGAATGAAGGCAGCAAGTATTTAATCGACAAAGTCGGGATCATCGGGACGAAGAAAAAAGCGCAGCAGATAGCCGAAACGGTATCCTCAGCCGGGATCGAGGTAGTGCTGTACGGACCGACAGAGGAGGATTGTCAGCGCGCGATAAACGGCATCTCGGAGTCGATAGACCGGGAAATCCAGCGCTGGGGCATGACAGCCTCGGACAAACGCGCGATCCTGGCCCGGATCAACACCACCACAGACATGGACAAGGGCAGCGACTGCAAGGTGGTGATAGAGGCGATGGGCCTCACCTTGGACGAAAAACGAGAATACCTCCTGAAAGTCCAGAACAACTGCCCCAAGATTGAACTCTACATCATCCACATCAGCACCCTCAGCGTGACCGAAATCGCCTCCCCCAGCAACCTCAAGAAAAAAGTCCTGGGCATGCATTTCCTGGAGCCGGTGCCCAAGACCCCGGTGGTGGAGCTGGTGCGCGGCATGGCAACTGACAGCCACACGGTGGAACTGGCCAAGGAGTTCGCCCGCCGTCTGGGCAAAACCAGCGTGGAGGTTTTCGAGTATCCGGGCTACATCACCACCCGCGTGATCCTGCCGATGATCAACGAGGCGATGTTCGTGCTGATGGAAGGCATCGCCTCAGCCGAGGACATCGACACTGCGATCAAGCTGGGATTCAACATGCCGATGGGGCCCCTGGCGCTGGCCGACCAGATGGGCCTGGACGATATCCAGCGCCGGATGGAAAACCTCTTTCACGAGCTGGGCGAGCACCAGTTCCGCCCCTGCCCGCTGCTGAAAAAGATGGTGCGCGCCGGCCGGGTCGGACGCGCCTCGGGTGAGGGTTTCTTCAAGTACGAGAAGAAAGAGGATTGAACCGTCCCCTCCCGGACGGAACCAGATAGACACAGCGCGAAAGGCGTTTTGACCCAACACAGGAGCAGATTTTAATGCTGATTTTAGTCATCAATTGCGGCAGCAGCAGCGTAAAATACCAGCTTATCAACACCGAAAGCGGGGTTTCCCTGGCCCGCGGCGGCGTGGACCGGATCGGCATGTCCGGCGCCGTGATCTCGATCAGCCGGCATGACGGTTACAGCGCCAAGTTCGGGGCCGAAATCCTCGACCACACCGTAGCCATCGAGCAGATATTGATCTACCTGGTTCACCCGAAGCACGGGGTGATCAAGGACAAGTCCGAGGTGGACGCCGTGGGGCACCGCGTGGTGCACGGCGGCACGCAGTTCACCGAGAGCGTTCTGATCAGCGAAGAGGTGATGGGCAAGATACGCCAGTGCATCGACCTGGCTCCGTTGCACAACCCGCACAACATCCGGGGCATCAACGCCGCGATCCGCAACCTGCCTGGCATCCCGCAGGTGGCGGTCTTCGACACCGCTTTCCATAGCACCCTGCCGGCCAAGGCGATCCTCTATCCCCTGCCCCTGGTGCTCTACCGCCGCTACGAGATACGGCGCTACGGGTTTCACGGCACCAGCCACTACTACGTGGCGCGGCGGGCCGCGGATTTCCTGGGCAAACCCAAGGACGAGCTGAAAATCATCACCGCGCACCTGGGCAACGGCTGCAGCATCACCGCGGTCGACCGGGGCAAGAGCGTGGACACATCGATGGGCCTCACCCCGCTGGAGGGCCTGGTCATGGGCACCCGCTGCGGCGACATCGACCCCTCGATAATCCTGCACGTGATGGGGCGCGAGGAGCTGAGCCTGAGCGAGGCCAACACCCTGCTGAACAAGCACAGCGGGCTGCAGGGCCTGTCGGGCATCTCCAGCGACATGCGTGACCTGATCTCGGAAATGGACAAGGGCAACGAGCAGGCCAGGACCGCGATCGAGGTCTACTGCTACCGTCTGAAAAAATACATCGGGGCCTACGCTGCGGCCATGGGTGGCGTGGACGCCCTGGTGTTCACCGCCGGGGTGGGCGAGAACAGCCCGGTCATCCGCAAGCTCTCCTGTGAGGGGCTGGGGTTCCTGGGCCTGGAGGTGGACGATGCGCTCAACACCTCGTCGGAGCGCGGCGAACGCGCGATCAGCCCGGCCGGAACGCGGGGCAAGGTGCTGGTGATCCCGACCAACGAGGAACTGGTGATCGCCCGCGACACCGAGCGGATCGTGAAGGAGATGGGAAAGTAAGCCCGCTGTCGCCGAACACACAGAAAGAGCAAATTAACGGAAAGAAGGGGCCGCCCTGGCAGAAGGACGGCCCCTTGTTACAAAGGAGTTATTTCCCGCATACTCCACATATTTCCCTGTCCATGAGCCGGTTATTCCTTACGCTGGTTTTCGCCGGCCACTCCTGCCGGCTCAGTCGTGTCCCTCAACATCGCCTCGACCGCGGTTTGCCGGATTGCGCTTTTAAACAACCTGGAAGGGGAAAGATTCTTCTTTTCCAGAAGGAACGACACGAGTAAACGGTAACGCAGATAAGGCGCCCGCGGGGGGAAATTCATCTCTGGTGTATTCTCTCGAAAAGCTCGGACAGCTTCGTCGTAATCTGTATCCCGGCCGTTGCCTACATATTCGGCGTAGCCCTCTTTGATCCAATCTGGCAATACTCTGTATCTGCACCATCCTACTGCTTTCACGGTCAAAGTGTGGGTGATCTCATGCGCGATAAAATGATCGAGCGTCCTGCCGAAAACATCCGGCTGGCCAGATGGAGAAACCAGGCGGTTATTCTCCATTAAGGCGCCGCTGAGAAATACGTTCGAAGTAAAAGGATAATAGTTGATCCCGCCGGCAGCCCGATGCAGGGGGAAAAATATCGCGCGCCTCCAGCCGCTGTTGCAGACAAAAATGGCATGTCGGTCAGTCGAAGAATATATGGGTGATAACGCCAGCTTACCCTGCACCAGTCTCAAGATTCTTATCCCGTCTTTCCGGGAAAAAGCGCGGTCGGAATAGAGAGAAAGATTGTTATCGCTGACAAAACAGCAAAATAAAGGTTGTGGGAAACACAGGAAGAGGGAATAGCCCACAACTACACCGAGTATCGAAATTGCCGTTTTCACGACTGCCCGAGCCGTTGTTCTCATTTCTGATCTCCACGGCCACCTGAAAGACAATTCTGTTAGCTGTCAACGTTTATTCCTACTGTCCCTCGAACGCATCCCGGAACCATCCACTTCCTTATTCGGCTTCTGTTCCCTCTGCTTGACCGGGCCTGTCTCCTCCTCGCTCTCCGGCGGCGGGTAGACCGACAGCAGCGCCAGGACATCCACCGCGGTGAAACGGCTCCCGGTGCCGCGCTCCCGGATCATGCGTCTCAGGGCGGTCATCACCGATGGGGGAAAAAACTCGGGCGGCAGGCGGGTCAGGTAGCCCAGCACGCGCTCGGGGTAGTCTTTCAGCATCCCGGGGTTGCAGATAGCCAGGACCATCTTGCGCTGGAACACCTCGGCCAGGTGCTCAAGGTCGCGGTAGAGGTTGAGCAGCCCCACCTGGCGCTTGAAATTCTGGATCAGCCTGGGCGTGAGGTTCTGGTTCTCGCGCAGACGGCGCACCAGCGGCACCGCGGTCTTGAGGTAGAATTTCATGAGCAGGTCCAGGTAACGCAGCGGCGCACCCAGCACGAACCTCTCGGCGTGGGCCAGCACCACCGGGACCACCTCGATCAGGCTCTCATCCTCCAGTTCCGCGGCGTCCAGGCTGGAAAGCAGCCGGTAGCCCTGGGTCTTGAAATCCAGCTCGCGCACCACCCGGCCGGTCTTCTTGGACAGCAGCTTGCGGTTGGCCCGCTCCCCGATCTGGTTGAAGAAGAAGCGCAGCTCCAGCAGGTCCTCGTAGTCCGAGGTGGCATCCATCAGGCTGTCGGCCAGGCGCAGGGCGCGGCGGGCGAACTCGATGCGCAGGGCGTCAGGGTCCATCGTGCCCGCCGCTTCGCGCAGTACCAGCAGGGCGCGGTCCTTCTCGGGCGAGGGGGCCAGGTGCTCCAGAAGGCCTGGAACCCGCACGGCCAGAAGGTGGTGGTATGCGGTCAGAGCGCCCGGGTCGTGGACAGTATCGGCCAGGGCCAGCGCACGCTGCAGGAACGGCTCCAGGGAGGGGGTGCGCTCCAGCTCGCGCTGGATGAAACCGAACACCGCATCCAGTTCCTCCATGCGGTTCAGCTCGGGCAGACGGGCCTCCAGGGCGGCCTGGCAGCGCTCAGCCAGGTCGCGCAGGGCAAGAAGCGGCGGAGTCTCGATGGACACTGGAAGGCGTCCGAGCAGGCGGGCGGCCCAGAGGTCGGGGTCGCGGCGCGCCTCGGCCAGGGTGGCCTGAGCGGCGCTTGCAGCCAGGGTGCGCACACGGGCCGGGTTGAGCAGCGGGGGCTTGAGCTGCAGCACCTCGCGCCGCAGGGCCTCCTGAAGGCGGACCTGGAACTCGGGGCTGCGGCGCAGGAGATTGACCTGCTCGGGGGGAAGGCGGCGGAGCAGGATCAGGTTCAGCCGTTTCTGACCCGAGCCCAGGTATTCGAGCAGGCTGTCCTTGGTCGGACGGGCCGTGTCGCCGGCGGCGCGGCAAAGCTCCACCAGGACATCCTCCAGCACCCCGGACAGGGCGCGCCGGGGTGAGGACGCGGCGGCGGGACGCTCAACCATTCAGGGGACCCTCCCGGCCGGCGGACGGCTCAGAGCAGCGGCAGGTAGCGCTCCATCTCGTATTCGCTGATGTGCTGATGATAGTTGCGCCACTCGATCTTCTTATTCTGGACAAACTTTTCGAACAGGTCATCCCCCAGCGCTTTGCGCACCAACTCGCTTTTCTCC
>CAYLSM010000055.1:18246-22502 GCA_964386505.1 uncultured Gemmatimonadales bacterium | reverse complement strand
CAGCGCCGAGGTGGAGAGCGCGGAAAACTACGTGGCCCCCCAGGTCTGGAACACCGTTTCCACCGGCCTGACTCCCGAGGAGCACGGGGTGAACTTTTTCACACTGCCCACCCTGCGCGGCCTGTCCCGTCAGCCGCGGCTTCCCGCCGCCGCACCGGGACTGCACTCGGTGGCGGCCCACGCGTTCCCGTTTATCAATCTCTTCCGCTCCACGCCGCTCAGCGCCAGCTCCCGTCGCGGCAAGTCGATCTGGGAGATACTGGCCCTGTTCGGGGTGCGCTGCGGCGTAGTCAACTGGTGGGCCTCCTGGCCCGCCGCCCGCAGCGCGGGGTTCACGGTCAGCGAGCGCACATTCACCAAGCTGGGCCTGGTCCGTCAGGAGGAGCGCACCAGCGCGGCCTATTTCGAGGATGAGGTCTACCCGCGCGCCGAGTTCGATTCCCTCTCCCTTCTGGCCCTGCGCATCGAGGACCAGGTGCCGGCGATCCTGGAGAACTGCCCGCACCTGGGGGCTTTCCTGGCTGCCGAGGGCAGCGGCCCGGCCGCCGAACTGGTGCGCTCGATTTACATGGCCGACTGTTTCTACACCCAGGCCACAATCGAGCTGCTGTCCCGCCGCCGGGTCAGCTTCATCGCCCTCTACCTTCAGGGGGCCGACATCCTGGGCCGCATCGACGAGCGCACCGATCTGCTCGGCCCCGAGAGCCTGCGTCCGATGATCCCCGAGTACTTCCATTACATCGACGGCCTGCTGGGCGACCTTCTGCACGCTTACCAGCCCACCGGGCTGACCGTGGTGGTCTGCGATCCCGGCAAGCGCGGCCGTCTGAGCGGGCAGCACGGCGCGGTCATTTTCCGGGGCATCGACACCCAGGGCGGTACACGTTCGGGCAGTCCGTTCTACCTGGAGGACATCACCCCGACCATGCTCTACCTGATGGGTCTGCCGGTGGGACGGAACATGGCGGGACGGGTGCGCACTGAGGTGGGAGTCTCGCCGCCGGGCGGCCCGCCATCCCTGCGCTACGTGCACTCCTACGGCCCGCCGCCGGCCGTGGGCGGCCAGAGCACGCCCTACCGCTACGACCGCGAGATGATCGAGCGCCTGCGTTCGCTGGGTTACGTGCGCTGAGCGGAACTGAGCACAGTTGCAATAAGGGCCGAAAGGTGTAAAATTAGTAGATCGAGCGGGATCGACAGTTTCAGTGGGAGTAATTGCCGAACGATGATCAACGATGTCCGTCGTAACCCGGGGCTTCTCAAGCTGGACCTATACTGCCGCGGCATCCGCCTGGGCGATTCCTGCCGGGTGGAATCCGACGGCGGCCGGGAGATAATGCGCACCCGGGCCGGCCTGGGCAGCGGCCTCGAGGTGATCCTGCCCGAGGGCCTCTACACCAACATCCCGGTGGTCGAGTCTTTCGCCGCCTCCAGTTGCTACCACCTGGAGCGCGAGGCCGACTCCAGCTACAGAATCTACCGTGACGGTGAGCCGGTGGCCCCGGTGAGCCTCACCCCCCGGCCCGCCTGGTACGGGCTGAGCACCTCGCGCGGAACCCCGATGCGCCGGGTGGGTACCATGCAGGGGACCTATCTTGCGGTCTATCCGGCCAAGGTCTGCGACTACTGGCTGGAAAAGCCCGAGCGGGTCAACTGCAAGTTCTGCTCGGTGGGCCTCAATCTGGGCTGCGACGATGCCGAAGATAAAAGCGTGGAGGACGTGGTCGAGACTGTGGGCGCCGCGCTCCGGGAAAGCCGGATCACCTATGTCGATTTCAACACCGGCCACTACCGCGGCGACACCTATCTCGACATCCTGGAACCCTACATCCGGGCGGTCAAGAAAAAGTACGGGCTGCTGATCGGGGTGCAGACACCGCCGCACCACGACCTCGAACGCTACCACGCCCTGAAGAAAATAGGGGTGAACCGGGTCTCGTTCTGTTTCGAGCTCTGGGACCGTGAGATTTTCGCCCGGGTCTGCCCGGGCAAGCACGCGCAGTATGGCCTGGACCGCTACCTCGAGGCGGTCGAGTACTGCGCCCGGATTTTCGACACGACCAACGGCGAGATCGTGACCGGCCTGGAGCCGCCCGAAAAGTCGATCGAGGCCATTGACTGGATAACCTCGGTGGGCGCGGTGCCCACGGTCTGCGTGTTCCGTCCGCTCCAGGGCACCGACTACGAGCACGTTCCGCCCCCGCGGACCGGGGACCTGGTCCCGGTGTTCGCCCGTCTGTACGAGGCCTGCATGGAGCGCCGGCTGATGATCGGCGTGGCGCCCAATATCAAGGTCTCGCTGGTCATCCTCCCTGAGGAGGGCCGTTATTTTGTCGAGGACGCCGGGCGGTTCCCGCTGGCCCGGGCGCGCAACGCGGCCCTGCGGCCTCTGTTCAAGGCCGCGCTCAAGTGCGGGCTGGTCTGAGTCGCGCGCCGGCCGGAAAAGTGTATATTTATATCAGTCAACATAAAAAGGACCGCGACGGAAAGTTGCCTGAGTCGCGGGTAAATTCAAACCGGAGAGTCGTGATGCTGCGTAAGAAAATGCTGGCCCTGGTTTTCGCCGTTGTTCTGCTCGGTGGGCTGAGCGGGTTCCTGTTCGCCCAGAATTTCATGGACCAGAAACCCACCATGCAGTTCAGCATCCCCAAGAGTTACGGGCTGCTGGTGACTATCTACCAGTCCGGGGCCAACACGGTGATGTGGTTCGAGGCCCAGGACGGGACCCTGCGGCGGGTGCTGCTCAGCAGCGAGGGCACCTTTGACCTGAATGTCTGGGCCATAACCCGGGAATAATCTCCTCCGGGTATCGCCTCGAAACGGTTCGCCCCCCTCACAAGGAGCCGGTTCATGACGAGGGAGCATTTCGGCCAGTACTTGGTGCGCAAGGGTCTGATCAACGAGCGTAGTCTGGAGCGCGTGCTGGATTTCCAGCAGACGATCAACATGCCGATCGGCCAGCTCGCCATGAGCCGCGGGATGCTCAACCCGTTGTCGGTCAACCGGATTCTCGAAAAACAGGCCTCCTGCCGCGAGCTGTTCGGTGAGCTGGCGGTGCAGATGGGAATCCTGGGACGCCAGGAAGTCGATAACCTTCTGCGGGACCAGGAGTACAATTTCACCCAGGTGGGCGAGCTGTTCGTGGCCTGCGGGCTGATCGACCGCGAGCGGATGGAGAGCGCCTTGCGCGAGTTCGTGGCCAGCAGCGACGGCGCTCCCACGGACGGCCTGGGGGAGAAGCCGTGAGCCAGGCCGAGGCCGGACAGGGCCATCGCGGGCGACTGCGGGACAAGTTCCTGGAAAAGGGGCTGGGGGCGTTCCGGGACGATGAGATAATCGAGTTCCTGCTCACCCTGGGCACCCCGCGCCGCGACTGCAAGCAACCCGCGCGCGAGCTCCTGGCCCGTCTGGGCAGCCTGCGGCGGGTGCTCGAGGCGCCGCTGGAGAGCCTGACCGAGGTCCAGGGCGTGGGTGAGAAGAACGCCGTGGCGCTCAAGCTGATCCACGAGGTGGCGCGACGGTTCCTGGAGGACCGTCTCCAGGAGGCCACATTCGTGCATGACGCCTCGGACGTGTACGACTACCTGCGCCACAGCATGCGCGACCGCGACATCGAGCTGTTCAAGGTCCTGTTCCTGGACGCCCGTCACGCGGTGATGCGGGCCGAGGACCTGTTCCAGGGCACCCTGAGCTACAACATCATCTACCTGCGCGAGCTTCTTCGCCGCTGCCTTCAGTACAACGCCGCCGCCATCGTGGTGGCGCACAACCATCCCTCCGGCGATCCCGCCCCCAGCGCGGACGACAAGCAGCTCACCCGCGACATGGTCTACGCCACCAGCATGATCGAGGTGCGCCTTCTGGACCACGTAATCGTGGGCGAGGAGACTTTCTACAGCTTTGCCGACCGCGGCCTGATCGAAATCTACCTGCGTGAGTTCCGCCGCAACCCCTCGATCACCTATTTCCGCGAGGTGGCCCAGGACGCACTGGGCTGGGGACACAAAGTCCCCGCGCCGGAAGAGGACTGATTCCGCATCGATTCCATTCACAAATTCATTGACTTCTGATATATTCCATCCGGGTATGGTTTCATTCTCAGGCTGAATTCACGAATCTCTGTCACCGGGGAGGAGCGGCATGCGAAGGCGGGCGGGCGTAATGCGGCTGTTGCTCTGCCTGTTGGCTGGTATCCAGTTGCTAAACGCTGGGAATGAATCCTCGCCGGAGGAAAAACAGGCCCAGCGCCTCGTCTT
>CAYLSM010000055.1:0-18146 GCA_964386505.1 uncultured Gemmatimonadales bacterium | reverse complement strand
TTTCAGAGAATGCCACTAAGGCTATGTATCATGAATTACTGGCACGGTGCAGCCTAAGATTAGGCCAGAATTCACTTGCCTACGCTTACAACGTAAATACGGCTATTGGACCAGAAGAATATCGTGAATACCTTTCAAATATCGATAGTACAACCGCAATCGAATCAATAATAAAAAGACTGGAAATCAGCAGTCATGAGTATTTGTGTACCCTTGGCGAGAACGCTGTCGAAGCACGCAATGCTTATGAGTTGCTCAGTGCGGTCCGCTGGAAAGCGGGTAAATTGTACGGATTTTTAGAGGCATTGGAGCAAGTGATTCTTATTGATTATCTGAATTGTCCAATGGATTGTGAGTACAATTTTGAAAAAATGGCCAGCCTTCTTTTCAACAATATTGACCAAGTTGACGTAAAAAAAAGGCTAACTGCAATAAAATCGAAACAAAGCGAAATTAAAAATGCGGATAGAAAGAAGTTCTTTTCTGCTTTGCTCCAAACTTATATCCATCTCTTAGAAAACCTTGAAGCAGGCCGCAACAATCCCATTCATGTTATCTTGAATCCTTGAAAGTCATTTACGTACATATTACCTCTTTAATGACTTCAATATTTTTTTGACATTCTCCTGATCCGCATATTTTGGATAGGTAAAAGTACTTGGTCCTATTGTACAGTGCCAATGATATATATTTTCATACCAAACCTTGTTTTTCCCAAATACTTCATCGAGAATTCTTTCTAATTCCACAGTCAAAACGACCAACTTTGTCCCTGAACAATTATTGCTCAGTTGAGTGATACTTATATCGACATCTTCTCCCTTTTTGTGAGAGCTGTGACCTTTATCCCCATAAGCTAAGTTGTTTTCCAATCTGAAATCTCCCCCCCAGATCAGGCTCATATCGTTGATATATATCTTCATCTCCTGCTCCTCGATATCCTTCCCGGCAAGAGATGCTACCGTGGTGGAATCGGTATAGTTGATCACCTGCGGCTGGTAGGGTATCTCCTTGATCTCGTAAAAAGGCGTCATCCCGCTTGAACTGTCAGGCGGCATGGTAAACGGCATCCCCTCCATTTTCCAGTTCATATCCTTGCGCGTCTGCATGACCGCGTCGGCGCTTCTCCAGACCCGCGACGGGTAGCTCTGCATGAAACGTCTGGAGACCTCGTAAAGCTTATCCAGCAGCGCCTGTTTACCGTAATGGCTGTCCGCCGAGTTATGGTAGCCGTTTTCTCCCGAACCCTGATACAGCACCAGACAGGTGCCGCTCACCTGGAGCGGACGCAGGTTCGGGAAGAATACCTTGACTGTAAATTCCTTCATCACCTTCTTGCCGAACTTGAGGGTCAGTTTCTTTTCCCCGCACCAGATTTTTTTGCTGCCGGGCACGTTCTCGCAACTGTACTTGACCTCCACCTGGCTGCCATCCGCCGGCAGCTTGAAAGAAAACTCCGTCCCGGTGTCCTTGCTTTCCTTCACATCCTTGCAGGACAGCTTGCCCAGGACTATCGGATTATAAAGGTTGACTGATCTGCTGTGCCCGCCGCTCCCCAGCTCGTGCTCAAGGGAGATAGAGACCTCTGTCCCGCCCGGCCCTTTTAGCGGAAAGGTGCAGAAAGTGGTGCTGTCGCAATTGATGCTGTACTCTCCCAAGGGCAACACAGTATCCAGTTGGGCTTTCAGTTGCGCGGTCTGTCTGCCGAGTTGCTTCAGGCTGTCCTGGACCGCGGCCGTGTCCGCCTTGAGGCTGACCTGGTCGCTGTACGAGACTTTTGTCTTGTGGCTGCTGATCTCGTCGCGCACACCTTTCAGGCTGTCTGGCAGAGAGCTGATCTTCTCCTGGAAGTCTTTGACCTTGCGGTGCAGCTCACGGGCGCCCTCCAGCGGGTCACGCTCCAAGTCGCGGTCGACAAGGCACTTGATCTCGGACAGACGCGAATTGAACTCCCTTTTCGCGGATGAGCGCAGGTAGGTGTCACGCTTGTCCTGCGGGACCGAATTGAGCCGTGAGTCGATCCTCTTGAGTGTCCGTTCCAGCGAATTAACTGTTTCGCCGACTTTTTTCTGCATTGGAAGCGCCATGTTTTCCTCTCCGGATGAATGTTACGGTTTGAGAACATGGCCCCAATATAATAAGAATCGCCTGCAATATCCAGCGTAAATAGTTGATATAGAGCGTTTTACGCATTTAGTGCAAAATATTTTTATGAAGCGTTTGAAGCGTTTCGTCTACTTGGTCGCTCTGGATAATTTCACAGGAAAGCGGCTTCGGCGGGCATTCGAGCAAGATAGAACCGGCGGTAAAACAGCTATAATCAGGCAGCAGAGTATAATTACTGTGGGATATTCCTTACGCCTCCCCACCTTCTTAAACCTCACTTCGCCTTCACCACCTCGCGCAGCATCTCGACCAGGTCATCCATCCGGTAGGCCCCGTCGTTGTTGATATCCAGCTCCGGCGCGTCCGGGGTGCGGATCCCCTTGAGCAGGAACGCCACGGCATCCAGAAGGCTCACCCGGCCGTCCCCGTTCACGTCCAGGTTCTTCGCCGCCGGGATGCGCAGGGTCTGCTCGTCCTTTACGATCAGAAGGTCATCCAGCCAGAGGCTCTGCGCGTGAGCCACCCCGGAGGCCCCGTTGTAGGGCAGAAGCATCAACTGGTTGAATTTCATGTCCGCGTGCTGGGCCGTGCGAAACATCACGTCATAATGTTCCAGCACCAGCTTGCCGTCGAACCAGCACTGCACCACGCCGTTGGCCACGCCCTTGCCGTTCACGATGCTGTTGAGCTGCGCGTGCGCCTTTATCTGGTGCCAGTCGCTCTTGAGATAGGCCCCGGGCGTATCGGTAAAATACCGGCCGCGGCCGGCAATTTTCTTGGCGTTCTGCACGCCGCCCGTGATCACGGTGTAGGCGCCGCCATACGGGTCGGAATCGCCGTTACCGCCGCAGACCGCGCGGTTCTCGGTGACCCCGGACAGGTCCTGACCCAGGCGGAGCTGGTCGATGTTGCGGTAGTCGCTCAGGAGAAAGTTGAGCTGTCCGTTGGCCGTGTTGACCTGGGTGGTGAGGAACGTGTTCAGCGGGTTGGTGAATTTGTCATCCTCGCTGGTGGTGAACCAGAACAGACTCTGCGGCTGGGTGGTGTCGGCGGGCCAGCTCCAGTCGTCGCTGAACCGGACATAGCAGCTCACGGTGAACCCCTCCACCGGATCGAACTGGATCCGCCCGCCGTGGTGGGTGGGCGAGTTGTCGCCGGCCGCGGCCCAGGTGAACAGCGCCGAATGCCCCTGGCCCTGGCCGTAGGTGAGCGCGTCCAGGGCGATGTCGGGGCTGTCGTACCAGCCCCGGCTGTCGAAACCCGTGTCCTCGAACTTCTCATCGATCAGAGTGGGGTTGTACGCGGGCGGATCGACCGCGGGCAGGGTCTGCTCGTCCTGGATGATCTGGATATCGTCGATCCAGATCGACTGCTCGTGGGGCACTCCCGGCCCGAAATAGGGCAGGAGCAGGAAATGGTTGAGTTTCATGTTCGGGTGCCGGCCGGTGCGGAGCATCAGGTCGTGGTGGTCCTGCACCAGCTTCCCGTCGTACCAGTACTGCACCACGCCGTTTGCCACGCCCTTGCCGTCGATAACGCTGTTGAGCTGGATATGGGCCTTTATCGTGTGCCAGTCGGCCTTGTAGAACGGCCCCGTCTCCTCGCGGAAACACAGGCTGTCCGTGCCGATCTGCTTGGTGTTGGTGGTGACATTGCCCAGAAGGTAGGCATTGCCCCCGTAACCGTCCGGGTCGCCGTTGCCGCCGGCCACGGCCCGGTTTTCGCTCAGGCCGACCAGGTTCTGGTTCAGGTGCGTCAGGTCGATATTCTGCCCGTCCTGCTCCCCGAACACCAGCTTGCCGTCCACCGGCTCCACGTACAGTGTCAGGTGCGTGTAGGCCGGGCCGATATAATCGTCATCCTCGCTGGTGGTGAACATGATGAAATGCGGGTGCCAGCCCACACCGGTCCAGGTCCAGTTGTCGCTGAACTTGATATGGAAAGTGAGCGTCAGGCCCTCGACCGGGTCGATATGCGCCCGGGCGCCTTTCTGGACCGGCAGCTGGTCGCCTGCGGCGGCCCAGTGGAACCAGCAGGAGTTCTGGCTGTTCTCGGCGTGCTGCGCGCTGCTGGTCTGAAACTGCTCGCTGTAGTCGTACCAGCCGCGGCTGGTGTAGGTGGTGTCCTCGAAAGTCTCCTCGAAGATCGTTTTCGGCTGCCCGGAGTCCTGGGCGCTTACAGTCGGAACCGCCCCCAGTCCCAGAACAGCCGCGAGAGCGCAGGCGCCTCTTACGGCCCGGCCCAGGCTGAATAATTCATCAATTTTCTGCACCTGCCCCTCCATCGATTTTTATGACAGAATGAAACGGCTGGATTTCAAACGCTGGCTGCCAGGAAGGCCTGAGCACTGTATCACACACAAGTTCGGAAACATGAGGCAAGAAGTCAACTCGTTGCCGAAATTTCAAGCCTAAGCGGCTGGCAACAACGATTTCACAGCTCCAGCTTGAGCGGCTCCGCCCCCTCCAGCCCCAGCACGCCGCGCAGAAAGTCCCGCATCCGGGTCGTATCCCCGGTGCAGAGGAACTCCCGCCGCCCGCCCTCCATCTCGGCGATCCCGTGCTGGCGCACCAGGCGCAACACCTGCTCGGCCACGGCCGGAGCGGGATCGATCACGATCACCGGCGCGCCCAGGCGGGTCTCCAGCACCTGGCGCAGGAATGTGTAGTGCGTGCAGCCCAGCACCACCTGGGTGCCGGGTTCCAGGGGTCCGGTTTTATCCAGGATCGCCCGTGCGGCGGCCTCGGCCACCTCGGGCCTTCGGTAGGAGCCATCCTCCACGATCCGGGCCAGAAGGTCGAGGCTCACTCCGGTCACCGTGCGGCCGGCGGCGTGGGCCTCCAGCAGTTCCAGGTACTTGCGCCCGGCTGCCGTGCTGGCGGTGCTCAGGGCCAGGATCGGCCCGGCACCGTGCTGGGCGGCCACCTTGACCGGCGGCACCACACCCACGAACGGGATCGGAAAAAGCTCGCGCAGGGCCCGGATCGAGGTGACCGTAGCCGTGTTACAAGCCACCACCACGAGGGAGCAGCCACGGTGGATCAGCAGGCGGGTGATTGCCTCGGCTCTGGAGCGAACGAATTCGGGGTCACGGGGGCCATAGGGGAAAGCGGCGCTGTCGGAGAGATAAAGGATGTCAGCACGCGGCAGACGGGCGTCCACCTCACGCCAGATCGCCAGTCCACCAAGTCCTGAGTCGAACAGACCGATCATTTTCCCGTGGCGTCCGGGGAGGAGAGGTATCCGCCCAGGGCGCGCATGGCCTGTGAGAGGCAGTCCCCCACGGCTTTCTCGGTGGCCGCGGCCACCTGGTCGGCGCTGTGCTGAAGCGGCAACTCGGCGCTGGAGGCGGTCTCGACGCGCCAGAGGCGCTGACGGGCAGCCGGGTCGTACAGACTGAACTCCAGCTCCACCCGAACCTGCGGTCCGGCGCCAGACGCGGGGCTCAGTTCCTCAAAACGCAGGACCCGGCCCTGGAGCACCCGGTCCACTTTTCCCAGGTAGGGCAGACGGTATACTTCGCGGAACAAGCCCAGCGACCGGACATAGTCCGTAGTCAGGTCGGCCAGAAGCTTGTGCGGGGGAAGGCTCCAGCGGCGGTAGTAGTCGGGCAGTATCTCGTAGCCGCCCTGACGGTAGAGGAAATTGTCCCGCGCGTACAGACCCTCGGCGGTGAAATCCTCAACCCCTGCGCTTAGCGTGCTGCGGGCGGCCGCAGGCGCGGCAGGAATGATCTTGCCCAGGGAATAGTAATGCGTGGGCGGCACCGAGCCGCATGCGGCAAGGCCCAGGCAGACCACGGTCAGCAGCAGCGCAACCACTCTGGACATGGGCATGGGTTTCTCCGGTGTTTCGGTTGCCGCATCTGGGGCCCACTTTGCGGCGGGCCTCGTCCGGCTCAGGCCTGCTTTTTCTGCGCCCGGCCCTTGAGGCTGAATATCGGCTCTTCCCGGTTCTCGATCACCTTGCGGGTGATCACAACTTCCTCGATGTCCTTGCGCGAGGGGGCGTCGTACATCAGGTCGAGCATGGCCTCCTCCAGCACGGCCCGCAGGCCGCGCGCGCCGCTGCCGCGCTTGAGAGCAGTGTCGGCCACTGCCTCCAGGGCTTCGGGGTCGAACTTGAGATTGATCCCCTCTAGCGCGAACATCTTGGCGTACTGCTTGACCAGGGCGTTCTTCGGCTCGCGTAGAATGCGGATCAGGGCCTCGCGGTCCAGGTCGGACAGGGGACTGACCACCGGCAGACGTCCCACCAGCTCGGGGATCAGGCCGTAGTTGATCAGGTCCTCCGGCTCCACCCGCCGGAAAATGTGGTACTTGCTTTCCTCGCCCGTCGAGGCCAAGGTGTTCTTGGCTCCGAACCCGATCGCCTGCTGGCCGATACGGCGTTTGATTATGCGCTCCAGGCCGGCGAACGCCCCACCGCAGATGAACAGGATGTGGCGGGTGTTGATCTGTATGTATTCCTGCTGCGGGTGCTTGCGCCCGCCCTGGGGCGGCACCGAGGCCACCGTGCCCTCGAGGATCTTGAGCAGGGCCTGCTGGACGCCCTCGCCGCTCACATCGCGGGTGATCGAGGGGTTCTCGCTCTTGCGGCTGATCTTGTCCAGCTCGTCGATGTAGACAATACCGCGCTCGGCCTCACGCACGTTGTAGTCACTGGCCTGCAGAAGGCGCACCAGGATGTTTTCCACGTCCTCGCCCACGTACCCGGCCTCGGTCAGCGTGGTGGCGTCCGCAATGGCGAACGGCACGTGCAGCAGACGGGCCAGGGTCTGGGCCAGAAGGGTCTTGCCAACGCCGGTCGGGCCGAGCAGCAGGATGTTGCTCTTTTCCAGCTCCACGTCCCCGGTGGCAACCTCGTTCTCGGTACGCTTGTAATGGTTGTAAACCGCCACGGACAGGGTTTTCTTGGCGTGGTCCTGCCCGATAACGTACTGGTCCAGGATGGTCTTTATTTCCTGCGGACTGGGCAGACGGTGCGGTTTCTCACGGGCCTGCCTCGACTCGTCCTCCACCAGAATCTCGTTGCACAGATGGATGCACTCATCGCAAATAAACACGTTCGGCCCGGAAATGAGCTTTCGCACCTGTTTCTGGCTCTTGCCGCAGAATGAACAGAACAACCCGGTCTTGGCGGGGCCGTTCGGGCGGTTTTTCATAAAGTCTCACTCGTCATTCGGGTTTGGATCAGTCACCTACCGGTCACGGTGGTGCTCCATGATTTCATCGATCAGCCCGTATTTCTTCGCCTCTTCCGCACTCATGAAATAGTCGCGGTCGGTGTCCTTCTCGACCCGCTTCAGGTCCTGACCGGTGTTGTCGGCCAGCACCTGGTTGATCAGCTTGCGGGTCTTGATGATCTCCTGGGTGTAGATTTCCAGGTCCGTGGCCTGTCCCTGCGTGCCGCCCGAGGGCTGATGGATCATGATCCGGGCGTGCGGCAGGGCGAAACGCTTGCCCTTGGTGCCGCCGGACAGAAGGAACGCCCCCATGCTGGCGGCCTGTCCCACGCACATCGTGCTGACATCCGGCTTGACAAAGCGCATGGTGTCGTAGATCGCCAGGCCGCTGGAGACCACGCCGCCGGGGCTGTTGATGTAGATGAAAATGTCCTTCTCCGCATCCTCGGCCGCCAGGAACAGCAACTGGGCGATCACCAGATTGGCCACCTGGTCGTCGATCGCCGTACCGATGAAAATAATACGGTCGCGCAGCAGGCGCGAGTAGATATCGTAAGCCCGTTCGACCGAGCCGCTCTTTTCGACCACTATCGGGATCAGAGTCATCGTGGCGTCTCCATTATTCCGTGGTCACGGTCTCCTTGACCGTGTTTTTGCTCTTCAGAAAGTCGAGCACCTTGTCCTCGAGCAGCATCGAGCGCAACTGGTTCATCGAGCGGGCCGAGCGGAAATCCTTCTGCACCTCGGCTACCGGCTTGCCCAACTGGCTGGCGTACTCCTCGATCTTGGCGCTGATATCCTCCGGGCTGACCTCGATCTTCTCGTGGTGGCTCAGCTCGTGGAAGATAAACTCGCGTTTGAGGCTCGTTATCGCGCCCGGACGGACCGCTTTTCTCAACTCGGCCTCATCGAAATCCTGGCCGCGGTTCTGTTGCTTGATGTATTCAGCGCGGCGCGACACCGCATCCTCGATCAGCGAGCCGGGAAGCTCGAAATCGTTGGCCGCGATGATCTGGGCCAGAAGGTCATCCTCCACCTGATGGGCGGCGCGGTGCTCGATCTCGTGCTCCATATTATGGCGGATGATCCCGCGCAGCTTGTCCAGCGTGTCGGCGTGGCTCACCTGGGCGGCGAAACTGTCGTCCAGCTCGGGCAGCACTTTCTGGCGGATGCTCTGCACATCCACCCGGTAGCGCACCCGGCGGCCCTTGAGCGATTCCTCGGGGTAATCGGCCGGGAAATCGACGCTCAGCTCCTGACCCTCGCCCGGAGCCAGCCCGACCAGGGCATGGCTGAACAGGGCCGTGGGGTCCTCATGTCCGGCCATAACGAGCTGGTTTTCGCGCTTGGTGCCCTCCTCGGGCTCGCTCTCGTCATTCAGGACGCAGAAATTCATTACCAGGTAATCACCCTTGTCCGCAGCGCCCTCCTTGGGCACGAAATGCGCGTTCTGCTCGCGCACATCCGCCAGCGCCCGCTCCACATCCTCATCCGTCACCTGGCGAATCTTCTTTTCCACCTCGAACCCGGTGTACTTTTCGAGCTTCACCTCGGGGTAGACCTCCACCGTGGCGTCGAAACTGATGCTGTTGTCCTCGGCCACGTTGAGGTTCTCCACCCGCGGGTGGGTCAGCGGATTGATCTTTTCCTGTTCCAGGGCCTCGCGGAAACTGTTGGAGACCAGGTTCTGGACGGTTTCTTCCTTTATGGAGTCCTTGAAGCGGCTCTCGATCATGCCCAGCGGGACCTTGCCCGGACGGAACCCCGGAATGCGGGCCTCTTTCCGGAACTGACGGAGTACTTTCTCCCGCTCGGAACTGAACTCCCCGGCCGCGATCTGCACGCTCAGGGTGCGCTCGCACGGCCCGCCGCTCTTAACTTCAACCTTGATGTTTCCCAAAGCTGCCTTATCCTGTCTTGAGTAGTGTGATCATTGGTGCGAAAGGGGGGACTCGAACCCCCACGGGTCACCCCACAGGATCCTAAGTCCTGCGCGTCTGCCAGTTTCGCCACTTTCGCCAACTCGGCATTATTAAGTTTAATAGCCAAAGATATCAGATTGCGGCGATGGTGTCAAGCCGGATGACTGGCAACGGCCCGGACTTGCGTTTCACTTGCCCCGGTAATTCAGTATATTAGATTAAATCACGCCGCTCAACTCCGAGGCGCGCCACGCCCTATGTCACGGCCCCCCACCAGTGCACGGCCGGGAGACAACCCGATGTGTTTCAGACCGCCCTTTACGACGCTGTGTCTGCTGACCTTGCTATCCTCCGTATCCTGGCTGCGCGCGGCCACACCCGCTGCTGGGGTGGATTTCTCCAAACCCGCGCAGCGCGGCTGGAGCGTGGACAATCCCGCCCTGTGGGAGATTAACGACAGCACCTTGCGGATGACCGCCCCGGGCGATTCCACCGGCCGCTGGCTGAGCCACCGGGTGCGCCTGGACTCCGCCCGCACGCAGGGGGATTTCACCCTCACCGCCACGGCCGGGTTCAGCGGCGCGGCCTACCCAATGGCTAACGACAGCACGTTCAGTTGGAAAATCTACTACCGGGCCATTGCGTTCGGGATCGTGGCCGACAGCGCCAATGCCCTTCTGGCCACGTTCTGCCGCACCAACGGCAACCTCAACGGCATCCTGCGGATCAAGGACGGGAAAGAAATCTGGCTCTGTCGCCCCTACTCCGGCCAGGGCGTGGGCCTGGATGTTCACGACCAGCTTGGTTACAGACTGGAGCGCCAGGGCAACCGGGTCACAGTCTGGGCGGATGGCCCAGTGGTTTACACTGCCGAAGATACCTTGGCCGGCCCTCCGCTGGATGGACTCCCGCTGGTCTGCGGCCCCGGCCCGGTGGGCCTGGCTGTGAGCCGGATCGCTCTGCGGCCTTTCCACCCGCCGGTTGGAATGCCGCCCGGCGACAAGCCGGTGCGACAGCCTTTCGCGGAGCAGACAGAGTTCAGCCTGCCCTTCGAGCATGATACGCGTGATCTGCACAATTTCTCGATCCTAAACACACGCATGGTCTCGGTGGAAACCGGACAGATCGCCGGCCGGAGTCTGAGCGCCGTGGTAGCGGAGGGCGCCGCGCCCGGGGCGCACTCCTGGGCCGCGATGGGCGGCCAGCTCAACGTACAGAACTATCTCATGGGACCCGAGGCCACAATCGAAGCCTGGTTCAAGCTGGTCGAGGTGCCCGAACAGGGGCTACCGCTGGTCCAGCTCATATTCGACGGCTCCAGGCAGGATAGCAGCCTGGGCAGCCGCGAGCGCGGCGGCCCGATGGTGTTCCACTACCCCGACAGCTCGCTGGGCCTGCATTTCCATGAGTTCGGGGACATCACGTTCGACCTTCCGGATGTGTTCAAGCTGGACGAGTGGACCCACTTAGCCTGGGTCCGTCAGGGCAAGCGGCATACGATCTACGTGAACGGCCGGAACGTGATCTCGTTCGAAATGCCGCGCTACGGCGAGCGCGCGCTGCACGGGGTCCAGCTCACCCTGGGCCAGAACGCCGACCACGACTGGATCACCACGCCGGGACGTGTCTATGCCCTGTTTGACTGCCTGCAAGTGAAAGACAGGGCCCTCACCCCGGAGGAATTTGTCGACCCGCAGGCGCTGGCCGCGCCGTTTGTCCTGCCATATGGCTCCAACCCATTCAGCCCCTCCGGCTTGATAGTGCCGGTCACGATCGAGGGAACAGTAAAGCGGTCGGTTGTAGTGAAAATATTCGACAAAAGTGGCAACGAGATGGTTACCCTGTACAAGGGAACCTTGAAACCCGGGCAGTACACGTTCGATTTCTACGGCCAGGACTACCGGGATGAATTCAAGGCTTCCGGGGTGTATTTTTTCCGCTGCTATGCGGACGGCGAAATGATACTTCAAAGAAAGTGCGTTATCCTGAAATAGCCCGCTCGATTTGCAGGGGCACGGCAGGCCGGGCCTGATTATCTGATCGAATCCCCCTCGATCCCCCTTTGAAAAAGGGGGAGGCGCTTGCCCCGCCCGCTTGCCGGGCCCTTAACTCCCCCCTTTCCCACAAAGGGGGGCAGGGGGGATTCAACAAATTCACCGGGAACCGCAATGGGCGATAAGCTAAAAATCCTGTTCCTCTGCACGGGCAACGCCTGCCGCTCGCAGATGGCCGAGGGTTGGGCGCGGCACCTTCTGGCCGACCAGGTGGAGCCGTTCTCGGCCGGGGTGATCGCCGCGGGCCTGAGCGGCAAGACCGTGGCCGTTATGGCCGAGGCCGGAGTGGATATTTCCGCGGCCCGCTCCAAGAGCTTCTCCGAGTTCGAGCATCAGCCGTTCGACTGCGTGGTGGTGCTCTGCCCCAATGTCTGGCGGCTGAACCCCACGTTCCGCCGGGCGCGGCGCACTGTCTACGCCCCGTTCGATGACCCGGTGGCGCTCAAGCACACGGTGGACACGCCGGAGAAAGTGCTGGATATCTACCGCCGTGTGCGGGATGAAATCCGCGCGTTCGTGGAGCGCCTGCCGGAGACCCTGCAGTGTTAATAATTCGGCTTCACACGGCTTGTTCGCCTTTTGGGACGACCGGCCAACCTTATTCTTTCCGTTCGACCGACCTTCTGGCCAGCACAGAGCCTAAGGACTGTCTTAGGGGTGAGTCATGACTCGCCCGGAAATCTTTTTGTTATTCGATCTTGCCCGGCCAAAGGGCAAAGGAACTCAGGGCGAGACATGTCTCGCCCCTGCGACAATCTTGGCCTCGATTATATCCTCAACTTGCGCTATTGATTCAGACATGCGCGGCCCCCGGAAGCAACTGCAGCGGCCCACAGGCCGCTTTGGAGTTTACTCCATACCATTGCACCCACCAACGCTGTCCGGTAACCTCTCCGCAACCTCCCCTGTCAAAATCTCAACTGGCACGTGATTTGCTCCCTCCATAAGGCAACGAACGGATATTCCATCCACCCGCCACAGGAGGACAAATGTATATCAGAAGCCTGCTTTTAACGCTGACACTGGCCGTGGCCGCGCTGGCCGGCTGCTCCGCCCACAAGATGAGCGCGCTGGGCAGCGAGCGGATAATCGAGAAGAGCGGCGACAAGCCCGACTGGGTCAACAAGGTGCCCAAGGAGAACAAGGAATATTTCTTCTTCCGCGGGTTCAAGACCAGCGCGCTGTCGCTGGAGGACGGTCTGACCGACGCCCGCTCGAACGCCACGCGCCAGGTGCTGGAGATGATCCAGAGCCAGGGCCTGGTTGACTACAAGAAAGCCCGCGTGGAGCATGGCCTGGCCAACAGCCGCGAGGATGTCGGCAGCGTGACCGAGGACGGCCTTAAAATCCTGAGCCGCACCGTGGCCAACGGGGTCAAGGAACTGGAGACCTACACCGAGAAAGCGGAGCGGGTCACTCCCGAGGGCATCCGCTATTTCTACAATGTCTACACCCTGGTGCGCTACCCGAGGCAGGAGTACGAGCGCGCCGTGGCCCTGGCCGCCAGCGCGCAGAACAGTCTGCAACGCTCTGTGAACGACGCGCAGGCGCAGGAAGTGATCGACAGCCTGGACAAGGGTCTGCCCACAAGCCACTGAGGCGGACATGCTCCCTCGCCCGATACGTGTCCGGCATGGCCGGAGAGTGGCGCTCTGCGCACTCTGGCTTGCAACGGTACTTTTCTGCCTGCCCTGGGCAAAGAATGCCCTTGGCTCGCAAACCGTGAAAGTGGAACGCTCCAGCCGCAGCCGACCCGCCTGGGTGACCCGGGTGCCGGAATCGGACCGGCGCTGGATGTATTTCGTGGGCCGCGCCAGCGGTGAGGCGAGCCTGGAGGCGGCCGAGCAGGACGCCGCCGCGGATGCGGTGGCCCAAGCCGTGGCCGCCGCTGGGCTGAGCGCGGCGTTCTCCTACGACCGTCTGCGCTCCGAGGCCGGCTTTCTGCTCCAGGACCGTCTCGTCTTAAGCGGCGTGGCCCGCCTCGAGGGCCTCAAAAGGCTCGAAACCTGGTACGAAAAGACCACCCGGCAGGAACTCGGGGTGCAGAAAACAGTTTACGAGGCGCACCTCCTGGTCCGTCTCCCGCAGGATGCACTGGAGAAAGCCCGAATGAAACTGGAACAGGAATCGTCTGAACGGATAAGCCTGGCGGAGAGCCTTTTCGAGCAGGGACGGCATCTGGAGGAGGAGGGCGATGCCCATGGCGCCTTAAGCCTCTACCGCGAGGCTCTGGAGCACCTGGGCGGGCCTTCGCCGACCTACACGGCCGAGCCCTCCCGCCGCGATGAGCTGGCCCGCGAGCTGGGCGGGGCCGCGTTCCACTGCGGCCTGGAGCTGCGCACCCTGGTCCTGCGTTTTGACAGCACGGACAGCGGGCCGTTCCCGGAGGTGTTGCGGCAGACACTCTATTCGTCTATACTTCTGGAGGGCTTCACTCCGTTGACCGATTCCGCGGCCGGCGCCGTGGCTCTTCCCCGCCTGCGCGCCGAATGCGTCCCCGCTGGCATGACCGAGTTGGAGGACGGGTTCAAGGTCTGCCTGTGGAACCTTTCGCTTCAGCTTTCCAGCCCGGTCAGCGGCGAGCTGGTGGCGGCTTTCGACTATACGGCCAAGGGTTTCGGGCCGGATGAGGCCCGGGCGGCGCAGGACGGACTGCGGAAAATCCGCCTGGAGACCCTGACCCGCTTCGCCCGCGAGTTGCGCGAGCGTCTGGACCTCTCCCTGGGCCCCGCACCCGCGGCCGGAGACAAACTCTTTTTCGCCAAATGATCATGACTCTGAACCGAATCAAAAACATCGCCCCCATCGCAGCTTTAAGCCTTGCATGGGGGCTTTTGGCTTTCCTGAGCGCCGGCGCTCTCCGGGCGCAGCAGACCCGCGAGGAGGGGCTTCTGCTCTCGGTGCAGGAGTTCCAGGCCCTGGGGGTTGACCCCAGCCTTGCCGCCAGCGTGAGCGACATGCTGCGCTCGGAACTGGCCCGCTCCGGACGGCTTACGCTCCTCGAGGAGACCGGGCGCCTGTACAAGATGCAGCGCCAGTCAGCGCGCTTCCGCGACCTGGTGGATGAGCGCAGCCTGCGCCGCCTGGGCGAACTTCTTGAGAGCCGCTATGTCCTGACCGGCAGCGTTTCGCGCCTGGACAGCCTGTTCATTATCACCGCGCGGGTGGTGGATTCCGAGACCGGCGAGGTGCGCGCCTCCGAGAGCGTGCAGCAGAGCGGGGGCGTGGCGGGTGTGGCCCCGGCGGTGCGCAGCCTGGCCCGTGCTATCCTGGCTCATTTTCCGCTTACCGCGCGTATCAGCGGCGTGCGCGGCGACACCCTGACCGCCGAGGCGGGCCTGGAGGACGGTCTCCTGCCCGGGCAGGAGCTGACCGTGGCCGAGCTCGACCCGGCCGAACGCTCATTGCCTGCCTGGGCGCAACGCCCGGCGCGCTCGGCGCGCTACCGGGTGGCCGACGCTGAGGCCCGTTCCTGCCGTCTCACCCCGGTAATGAAAGTCCCCGGCGGCCCGCTGGGCCAGGGCGCCTGGCTGGTGCTGGAGGGATCGGGCCTGAACGTACAGAAAACCGAGGGCAGCGGGCTGACCGGGCATCCCTCCCTGGGGGCCTCGAGCGGACCCACCGGCGGCGTGCTGATCGAGAGCGAGCCGTCCGGCGCCCTGGTCTGGATCTCCGGGCTGGATGCAGGACGCACCCCGGTGCGGATGGAGGATCTGGCCGCGGGCCGTCACCCCCTGCAGATCGGCCTGGAGGGTTATAAGGAGATCGACGACTCGGTCAACGTGGTTACCGGCAAGCTCACCAAGTACAAGTTCAGCCTGGAGAGGCGCACCGGACGTCTGACCATAATCACCAGCCAGCCGGATGTCAGCGTGCGGGTGGACACCCTGACTTTCCAGGTCCAGGGCACGGGACGGATCACGCTGCAGGATTTCGCCGAGGGCACTCACCGGATCGTGGCCACCTGCCCGGGCTACGAGGCCTGGCAGAAAACCGTGGAGGTCGCGTTCGACCGCGACAGCACGCTCTCGATCGAGCTGACCCCCTATCCGGGCAGTCTGGTGGTGCGTTCCAACCCGGCCGGGGCGGATATTTTCCTGGACGGGGTGCGGCTGGGGCCGGTGACACCCTGGAGCCTGACCCGCCTTCCCGCAGGACCACATACGCTCAGCCTTCGCCTGACCGGCTACGGCTCGGCGAACCAGGCAGTGACTGTGGAGCCGGGCAAGGACAAGGAAATCAGCCTGGAGCTGGAGCGCGGCAATTTCGACCTTCCGCCCGAGGGCATGGCCCTTGTCCCGGCCGGGAATCTGCTGACTGAGAGCGGGGAGGAAGTCTCCACGGACTCGTTCTACATTGACCTGCACGAGGTGACCAACCGTCAGTACGCGTTCTTTGTCAGCTCGACCAAGCGCAAGGCCCCCGCGGGTTGGAAAGGCGGCGCGGCTCCCGCGGGCGAGGAGGACTATCCGGCGACCGGGGTGAGTTGGGAGGATGCCGCCGCTTTCGCCCTCTGGAGCGGCAAGCGCCTTCCGACTGAAACCGAGTGGGAGCGCGCTGGCATGGATACTCGCGAGCGGGCTTTTCCGTGGGGGGAAAGCTACATTCCCGGCTCGGCCAATATCTGGAGCGAGGGCCACGGCGGCCCGCAGCCCGCGGGTTCTTTTCCCAAGGACCGCAGCCGATTCGGCGCGCTGGACCTGGTGGGCAACGTAGCCGAATGGGTCGAGGCCTGGACCGACAGCACACGGCTGTACCGGGTTTTCCGCGGCGGCAGCTACTATGTGAACCAGGAGGACCCCTCGCTTCTCAGCCGGGATGGCCTCTACCCGGTGAGCTCCAACCGATACGTGGGTTTCCGCTGCGCCCGCGACCTTCACCCCGCGGATTGAATCCTTCTTACGCCTCCCGTACAAGTGTTGCAGCTTCTCTTTCCCTGTCGGCGGCCCAGTGGGCCGCCCGGGGGCCGTATGTTTGAGCCTCACCGGAGGAGCAAAGTAACCGCCCAGTGCACACCGAAGCCTTCAGGAGTGTCACGGCAGGGCGGGCGATTCGCGGCAGCGCCGTCGCCGCACCGCGGGCAGCGTACAGGAGCCAATTGCACACAACGGGAAAGAAAAACCGCCAATGCCGGGGCGAGTTTAAGGCCCCCAAATGGCTTCTGGTTCTCTTGGCCGTAACCAAGAGAACGTAAAGTTTTTCTGGCACGGTACGCCGCTTCGATATTTTATTCGATCTGCACATGCCTCTTTATTTTGAGTTGTGATTTGAAATAAATCCCCCCTGCCCCCCCTTTGCTGAGGGGGGGACCTGCACCCTATGGTTATCGCAAGCGCCTCCCCCTTTGACAAAGGGGGATCGAGGGGGATTTAACGGAAAAAAACGGGCACAGCATGCCGTGCCCCTGCAATTGCCCTTTCAGGCGCTGGACCTACACATACCTGTTTATGCTTGAACAAAAAAAGGAGGGCCCTGTACGGCCCTCCCCTCTCTGCAACATGCCCGGCCACAGCCGGGCTTTTTCTGCGCTGAAACGCTATTTTGTCTTGAACACCAGCAGGTACGGGATCGCGCTCTTGCCGGAGGCATCCTTGAACCCGGCGAATTTCTGGCTGTTGACCCAGATCACGTAGGTTTTCCCCGGCTCCAGCTTCACCCCCACCTCGCAGGTCAGGCCATCCGCGCTGAGTTTCGGCTGGCCCTCGATTTTCGGGAACGACTCCGGCGACATCTGCACCAGCGAGTAACTGCCTGCAGTCATTTTCTTGCTGAACGTGATGCTGACTGTCTTCACCGCCGCGGCGTCCACGGCCGTGTCCCCGGACTGCGGCACGGTTCGCACCACCACCGGGGGAAGGTTCTCCACCGAGAGTTCCTGGGCTTGCAGACTGACCGGAGCAACTCCGGTTAACAGTACAACTGCCGCGACCGCCAGAAGCTTGCCGAGCATGGGGCCTCCAGTTTCGGAAACAGAGATTGTCATTCTGTTACAGAACTCAATACTGATATTTTTATTCATTACCTCAAAACGTGTTGCACCCAAATTATAATTCTTTGATTGCATTCACGATATTATATTCATTTAATTCGATCAAAATCTAACAAACACCCACCTCTTGCGCAACGCTTACATCGCTTCATTCGCTATGTCCAGTTTGTCCCGGCTCTCCCGCGGACACGCACGGCGAACCCGGGTCGAGAAAGCCCGCACGCTGTCCTTGCCCCGGCCCGCTTTCACCTCTATAATTGTGCTTTGAACTGCATCCATTCGACAAAACTCCCCGTACACCGTAACAAAGCAGTCCGGCCTTTCGGAAGGAGCAGCCCATGCGTTCAGCCAGGATCCTCGCCCCGGTTCTTGCTGTCCTTTTCCTTGTCTGCCTCTGCGCCGCGGCCCGGGCTGCGGACTCTCCCCAGTACCGGGTGAAGGCCCAGTTCGACGTGAAAGTGCCGATGCGCGACGGCGTGCTGCTGTCGGCGGATGTCTACCGCCCGGACACGGCCGGCACGTTCCCAGTGCTGCTCGAACGCACGCCCTACAACAATTTCGGCCCAGAGGACGGCTACTGGTGGGCCCGTCAGGGCTATGTCATGGTGATGATGGACGTGCGGGGCAAGTACGATAGCGACGGGGCTTTCGTGCCGTTCGTCAACGAGATAAATGACGGTTTCGACTCGCAGCAGTGGTGCGGCACCCAGAGCTGGTCCAACGGCAAGGTGGGCACCCTGGGCGGCAGCTACGTGGGCGCGACCCAGTGGCTCCCGGCGCGTCTGGCCAACGAGCACCTGGCCTGCATGTACACCGTGGTTGCGGCCAGCGATTTCCACACCCCCTGGAATTACGACCGCGGAGCCTAATCCCTGAGTTTCAACAGCATG
>CAYLSM010000054.1:0-22582 GCA_964386505.1 uncultured Gemmatimonadales bacterium | reverse complement strand
GGGTCTACCAGGCGGATGAAGACACGGTCTGGTCGAACAACCTGACCCCCGAGTGGGAAACCCTGGACTACGGCCCGGAGTGGGGCGAGTCGCCGCACTCGTTCGGGGTCAGCCCGATGGACCCGGATATCTGCTACGTCACCGACAACCGCACCTACGCCACCCGCGACGGCGGCAAGAGCTGGACCCAGCTCTACACCGACAGCCATCCGGACGGCTCCTGGAGCACCCGCGGGATCGATGTCACCACTACCTACGGCGTGCATTTCGACCCCTTCGACCCGCAGCACTTTTTCATCTCCTACACCGACATCGGCCTCTGGCACACGTTCAACGGCGGCCGGAGCTGGTTCCACAGCCTCAAGGGCATCCCGCTGGAATGGATCAACACAACCTACTGGCTGGAGTTCGACCCCGAGGTGCGCGGCCGCGTGTTCAGCGTTCGCGCCGACTGCCACGACCTCCCTCGGCTCAAGATGTTCCGCAACGGCCAGCTCATGAACGGGCAATTCCAGGGCGGCGTGGCGGTCTCGGATGACGGGGGCCTGAGCTGGAAGTCCAGCAACAAGGGCCTGCCCCCCTCGGCGGTCTGCACGCATATCCTGCTCGACCCCTCCAGCCCTGCCGGCAGCCGCACGCTCTATGTCTGCTCCATGCCCTGGGGGGTCTACAAGTCGGTGGATGACGGCCAGTCGTGGCACGCGGCCAACGAGGGCCTGGGCGATTTCCAACAGGCGGCCTGGCGCATGGCGCGCCAGCCGGACGGGACATTGTTCCTGCTGGTCTGCCGTTCCCTGCGCGAGCGCCAGGTAAGCGGCGGGGCGATGTTCATGAGCACGGACGGCGCCGCCTCCTGGCAGAGAGTGGCCCTGCCCGAGGGCGTGGACGGCCCCAACGACCTGGTGATCGACCCCTCCGACCCCGAGCGCCTGTACCTTAGCTGCTGGCCCTGGCCAAAGGACGGGGTCGAGCGCGGCGGCGGTCTGCTGCGCTCCGAGGACAGCGGCAAATCGTGGCAGCGGGTATTCGACCAGGACGCGCATGTCTACGCCGCGGCGGTGGACCAGTCCGACCCGGCCACGGTCTACATCAACACTTTCGACAGCGCCGCCTTTGTCAGCCACGACCACGGGGATTCCTGGCGAAAAATCCGGGGCTACAATTTCAAGTTCGGCCACCGTCCCGTGCCCGACCCCCAGCGCCCAGGCTGGCTCTACCTGACCTCGTTCGGCGGCAGCGTGTTCCACGGTCCGGCCGCGGGCGCGCCGGACAGCCTGGAGGACATTGCGGACGGCACATTCCTGCGTTGGAACGGCAGATGAACTCCACTGGAGGCTTTATGCATTCCGGAACAAGATGGCTGCGTGCCCTGTCTGTTTCAACCCTCGTGCTCGCCCTGGCCGCCGGCTGCGCCAAGACCCGCACGGTCACGGTCAATCCTGTGGAGACCGACGAGGTGCTGGTCAACCCCGGGATAGGATTCACCACGTTCTACAGTTTCAACGGCGACCCGATCAATGCCCATTATCCGGAATGCTCGATTGCCTATTTCCGCTGGTACTGGGACGTGCTGGAGCCGGAGGAAGGAAAGGTCAATTTCGCGTTGATCGACTCTGTGCTGGCGCTCTGCCACGCCCACGGCCAGCGCCTGGCTTTCCGCGTGATGTGCCAGAACGGGCATGAGATGGCGGACAAGTCGGTCACGGTCAAATACGAGGTCCCGCTCTGGTACGTGCATTCCGGCGCCAAAGGCTGGCTCTACCCGGACAAGCAGCACTGGCAGCCGGACTATGACGACCCGCTGTTTCTGGAAAAGCACGGCAACCTGATCCGGGCCCTGGCGGCGCGCTATGACGGGCACCCCGACCTGGACCACGTGGATATCGGCTCGGTCGGGCGCTGGGGCGAGTGGCACACCGAGGGCCTGCCGTTCCCCATGCCCACGCTCGAAAACCACGAGAAGGTGATCGACCTCTACGTGGACAATTTCAAGCAGACCCCGCTGGTGATGAACCTCGAGGAAAGCCCGGCCACGGCCTACGCCATCTCGCGCGGCACCGGCTGGCGCGCCGACTGCCTGGGCGACATGAGCGTGGGCGAGTTCTACGACGAGAACGGCAACGGCGAGAACCACCAGCTCAACCGCTACCCGCGCATAATCGGCAAGTTCGTCCCGCCCGAGGTCTGGAAAACAGCCCCGGTGGTGTTCGAGACCTGCTGGAATATGGGCCACTGGTTCGAGCAGGGCTGGGATGTCGACTCGATACTGAACCAGGCCCTGGTCTGGCATATTTCGGTGCTCAACAACAAGTCGTTCGACGTGCCCGAGGCGATCCGCCCCAACGTGGACAAGTTCCTCAAGCGCATGGGCTACCGCTTTGTCCTGGCCTCGCTCAGCTACCCGGAGCGGGTTTTCGCCGGCGATTCGCTGAACGTGGAGATGAACTGGCTCAACCGCGGCGTAGCCCCCTGTTACGGCCGCTACGAACTGGCCCTGGCCCTGCGCCACCCCCAGACCGGCGAGACCGCGGTCTGCCCGACCGGGCAGTCGGTGCGCGGCTGGCTGCCGGGGGAAACAAGGGTGACTGCCGCCATCCAGGCGCCGCCGCAGCTCACCGCCGGCAGCTACGACCTTCTGGTGGGCCTGGTCGACCCGGCGGACGGCAGTCCGAAGGTCAAACTCGCCCTCCAGGGACGTCAGGAGGATGGCTGGTACAAGGTGGGTGCTCTGACAATAAGGTAAGGTTCGAGGTTGCTTAACCGAGGTGTGTCCGGTCACTTAAACCCGCTCAAGGAGTCCGGCTCGATGAGAACCCTGTCCGCAGTCCTGCTGTTCAGCCTGGTCTGCCTGGCCGCCTGCGCCAAGACAGACAACCGCTATCCCTATCGCTGGGTCTATGCCTCCAACGGCCTGCGCAGCGATGATGACGTGAGCAAGATCAAGGACATAATCCAGACCTCGGCCGACCACGGCCTGAACGGTGTGCTGTTCTCCTGCGGCGCCGATCGTCTGGACATGCAGCCGCCCGAGTTTGTCGACCGCCTTACCGATATCAAAAAATTCGCCGAGGAGCGCGGGGTGGAAATCATCCCCTCCATTTTCTCGATCGGCTACGGCGGCACCACCCTGGCCCACGACCGTAACCTGGCCGAGGGGCTGCCGGTCACGGATGCCCTGTTCGTGGTCAAGGGCGGCGAGGCCGTGTTCACTCCCGACTCCCCCGAGGGTCTGAAGAACGGCTCCTTCGAGAAAGTCGAGGGCGACAAGGTCGCCGATTTCGACTACCAGGGCGACACCGAGGGTAAGGTGTTCGCGGACAAGGAGACGGTCAAGGACGGCAAGGTCTCCGTGCGTTTCGAGTCGGCCCCCGACACCCTGGACGAGGACGAGCACCACGAGCGGATCGCGCTCAGCCAGACTTTCGCGGTCAAGCCGGGGCGCACCTACCGTGTGAGCGCCTGGCTCAAGACCGAGGGCCTGGACGAATCCCGGCCGTTCAGCTCGGGCAACGTGCGGATCAAGACCTACGCCGCCGAGGATAACCACCAGCTCGAATGGATCAACATCAACGCCCCCAAGGGCGGCGACTGGCAGCAGGTCAACCTGGGTTTCAACAGCCTGGGCTACGACAAGGTGAAGATAGTGCTCGGCCCGAGCGGCGAGTCGGCCGGCAAGTTCTGGCTGGATGGGCTGGAGGTGCGTGAGGTGGGTCTGGTCAACGTGCTGCGCCGCCCCGGCTGCCCGCTGGTGGTCAAGAGCGACAAGGACGGCACGCTCTACGAGGAGGGCAAGGATTTCGCAGAGGTCTCCGACCCGGGCCTCAATTTCGACTGGGACCACGACAGCCCCACGATCAAGCTGGCCGAGGGCGGCGCGATCAAGGACGGCGAGCGGCTGCGCGTGAGCTACTACCACGGTACGCATGTCTACGACGGCCAGGTCACGATCTGCATGAGCGAGCCCAAGAACTACGAGATCTGGCGCGACAACGCCCGCTTGATGAAGGAAAAATTCGGCTTCAAGAAATATTTCTTCCACATGGATGAGATCCGCGCCGGTGGCACCTGCGCCGCCTGCAAGGCACGCAACCTGCCCATGGCCGAAATCCTGGGCGACTGCATCACCAAGGCCCACGAGATAATCCGCGAGGTCGAGCCGGAGGCCGAGATATTCATCTGGTCCGACATGATCGACCCGAACCACAACGCTTCGAACAAGCGTCCCTACTATTACCATGTGCCCGAGAACTACTACGGCTCCTGGGAGCATATCCCCAAGGACCTGATCGTGGCCTGCTGGTGGTACGAAATGCGCGAGAAGAGCCTGGCCCATTTCTCGGGCCTGGGTTACCGCACCATCGGGGCATCCTACTATGACGGGGACGACCTGGAAAACATCAAGGGCTGGCTCGAATCCCTGAGCAAGACCCCGGGCGCCAGCGGCATCATCTACACCACCTGGCTCAGCAAGTATGCCCTGCTGCCCGATTTCGGCGACCTGGTCTCCAAGGCCGAGCGTCCCAAGCTTTAAGAACTGATCGCGAAATTCAGCCCGGGTGATTCCTGACCATCCAGAGTCGCCCGGGCTCGCCTGATTTTTATTTAAAAATCGTTTCACGCCCGAATAGTTGTCAACCCGAACGATTTAAGGAGAGAGGTCCATGAAAAGATTCTTCGTCCTGACGCTGCTCGCGTTCCTGGCCCTGGGTGCAGTCAACGCCACCGCGCAGCAGGGCAAAGTCTATCCCTACCGCTTCATCTACCTGCACGGCAAAGCCCTGGAAGACATGGCCCAGGTAGAGTTGGTGCGCAAGCTGGCCCGCACAGCCAAGGACCACGGCCTCAACGGCATTATCCTGAGTGCCATGCTCGACCGTCTGCCCCTGGAGCCGCCCTACAATGTCAAGAACCTCTACGAGATCAAACGTATCTGCGACAGTTGCGATGTTGAGCTGATCCCGGGAGTCTGCCCGATGGGCTACAACGCGCCCACCCTGGCCTGGGACAAGAACCTGCTCGAGGGCCTTCCGGTCAAGGATGTCCTGTTCGAGGTCAAGGGCGGCCTGGCCAACGTGGTCGCCGACCCGGCTGTCTCGATCCCCAACGGCGGGTTCGAGGAAGCCGCGGGGACATTGCCCGCCGGCTGGGAGCTGATAGTCAAGACAGGCGCCCTGATCGGCCTGGACTCCAAGGTGGTCAAGAGCGGCAAGAGTTCGCTGCGGGTCGAGATGACCGAGCAGCTCACCGACCTGTCGGGTGAGTTCCAGGACTGGAGTTCCCTGGTCTCGCGCAAAATCCCTGTGCACCCCGGACGCTGCTACCGTCTGAGCTGCTGGGTCAAGACCCAGGGCCTGGATGGCCGCGGGGATGTGTTCCCGATGCTGGTCCAGGGAGCGGACGGCCGCCGCCTGCAGTACTACATTCCAGTGGTGCCGGCCACCTCGGACGGTTGGGTGCTGGCCCAGGTCGGGTTCAACAGCCTGGAAAACAGCGAGGTGACTGTCTCGGTCGGCTGTCCCTCTGGCAAAAGCGGCAAGTTCTGGATCGATGATTACCAGATCGCCGAGGAAGGCCTGATCAACGTGATCCGCCGCGAGGGCACCCCGCTGGTGGTCAAGAGCGAGAAGACCGGCCAGATTTACACCGAGGGCCGCGACTACGCCCGGGTCGAGGACCTGCTCAAGACCTTGCTTTTCGACCATCCCGCCCCGGCCATCCGGATCATCCCCGGCGGCTACATCAAAGAGGGCGAGCGCCTGCGGGTCAGTTTCTACAACAACTACCCGATCTACAACGGCCAGACCCCGGCCTGTATCTCCGAGCCTCGCTACTATGACATCTGCCGTCAGGTAATCACCCTGCTCGACGGGATCATCAAGCCCAGGAAATATTTCTTCGGCCTGGATGAGCTTCGCATGTGCGGCAACTGCGAGACCTGCAAGGCCCGCGGCCTCACCCCGGGCCAGTTGGCCGCCGACTGTATCACCCGTCAGCGCGACATAGTCAAGTCGATCAACCCGGATGCCGAAATTTTTGTCTGGTCCGACATGTTCGACCCCAACCACAACGCCGGGAACCAGCACGGCCAGAACTACTACTACCACGTGGACGGGACGTTCGAGGGCTCCTGGAACTACCTGCCCAAGGACGTGATCATGGTCTGCTGGTACGGCGAGGTGCGCGACAAGAGCCTGGCGCATTTCAACAGCCTGGGCCTGCGCACCCTCGGCTCCAGCTCCGGCGACCTGAACACCGCCCGCGGCTGGCTCAAGTCGCTGGATGCCACCAGCGGCGCGGTGGGGATCATGTACACCACCTGGGACGAGAATTTCAATGTTCTCTCGCAGTTCGGCGACCTGGTCAACCGGAAACTCAAGTGAAACGGATGAAGGAACCTTTTCTGGGAGATTCGACTATGAAGCGCAAATTCCTGTTTTGCCTGCCGGCCCTGGCTCTCGCTCTAAGCCTCGCCTGCAGCCGCGGCACGGTCTATCCGATCCGCTGGAACTACATCTCCACCGGCCTGCAGAGCGACGAGGAACTGGCCCGGGTGGAGAACCTGGTGAAAGTCGGCCACGAGCACGGGATGAACGGGTTCCTGCTCTCGGCCGCTTTCGACCAGATCGACCAGAAAGGCGAGGACTACCTGCGCCGTCTGTACCACCTGCGCGACCTGTGTGACAGCCTGAAAGTGGATATCGCCGCCGGCTGCCTGAACGTGGGCTACAACGGCGGCCTGCTCTCCCACAACCACAACCTGGCCGAGGGCATGCCCGTAGTGGACGCCCTGTTCGTGGCCGGCAAGACCGAGGCGGTCCTGGCCGCCGACCCGGCGGTGAGCGTGCCCAACGGCTCCTTCGAGAGTGTGGAGGGCGACCGGGCCCAGGGAGTCACCTACAGCGACAGCGCCGACGGCTGTGTGGTAATCGACAGCGAAGTGGCGCACAGCGGCAAAAACAGCCTGCGCATCCAGAACCTGGAGAACGCCGGGCGGCGCTCACGGGCCGGGGTGCTCAGCGTCAACGTGCCGGTCAGTCCCAACCGCTGCTACCGTCTGCGCGCCTGGTTCAAGGTAAAGAGCATGGGCGAGAGCCAGCCTTTCGGCTCGGGCAACCTGCGCCTGACCGCGATCGGTGACGGTCACCAGCAGCTGGCCTACCGCAACATCCGCGACCCCAAGACCGATGACTGGTTCGAGGCCGAGGTCGGGTTCGACAGCTTCGGCAACTCCTCGGTGGAGGTCTCGTTCGGCGTGCAGGCGCGCACTCCGGGCCAGGTCTGGGTGGATGATGTCACCATCGAGGAGGTGGGCCTGATCAACGTGCTGCGCCGTCCCGGCTGCCCGTTCAGCGTGCGGGGAGAAAAAAGCGGGATCGAGTACGAGGAAGGCCGCGATTTCGCCCCTGTCTCCGATCCGCAGATGGACTACGATTTCGAGCACGACGGCCCGTCGATCCAGCTTCTCAAGGGCGGACGGATCAAGCCCGGCGAGCGCCTGCGCGTAAGCTGGTATTTCGGCACCCAGATCTACAACGACCAGGTCACCTGCTGCATGTCCGAGCCGGAGGTCTACGAAATCTGGAGCCGCACAGTGCCGCTCATCAAGCAGCACCTGCACCCCAAGTACTATTTCCTGAACGTGGATGAGGTCCGGGTCGGCGGCACCTGCAAAGCCTGCGCCGACCGTCACCTGACCATGGGCGAGATTATCGGCGACTGCGTGCAGAAACAGGTGGAGATAGTCAAGGCCGCCGATCCGAACGCCGAGATCATCATCTGGTCAGACATGTTCGATCCCAACCACAACGCCAACAACCGCCACGGCGACAACTACTATCTCTGCGCCGGCAACTACGACAAGAGCTGGGAGCATCTGCCCAAGGGCCTGATCATCGCCTGCTGGTATTACGAGGTGCGTGACAAGAGCCTCAAATTTTTCTCCGACCTGGGTTACCGCACGTTCGCCTGCGGCTATTACGACGCCGACAACCTGGACCACGACGCGGCCTGGCTCGAATCGTTGGACAAAACCCCCGGCGCGATGGGGATCATGTACACGAGCTGGCTGGACAAGTTCGAGCTGCTGCCCGCGTTCGGCGATCTTGTCTCGGCCCCGCGCAAGCATACCGCCGGGCCGCTGCCTGCGGCGAAGTGAGGGCGGGTTCAATCAAGCGATGAAACGCTTAAGGGGCGGCCGGAATCCGGCCGCCCCTCTTTTGTCCGCCCTCGACTCTGAACCGCCTCGCTCCATCTATTTCATGCGGGCCAGTTGCCAGGCAGCCCCGTTGTGGGTTATATCCAGTTCCAGGACTTTGTCAAATTCAGCCTTCGCGCCGGACTTGTCACCCCGGCCTGCCAGAGCCAGGCCGGTCAGGTAATGGGCGTCCGCCAGCGTGCCTTCACGGGTTGCACGATGGCCGAACTTGGCGAAGAAAGCCGCCTCCTGGTCGGGGTTGAGCAGCCTGGCAGCCTCGGCCTGCAGGGCCTCGAACGCTTTCGCCGCCTCGGCGTCCTGTCCCAGCGCCAGCCCGGCCATACCCTGAGCCCACAGGAGTTCCGAGGGTGGCTGCTTGCGCTCGAGCGCCTTCTGGAAACTTTCCGTGGCTTTGGCCTTGTCACCCAGTCCCTGGTAAGCCAGACCGAGGAAATAGTAGACCTCGCACTCCGTTCCACCATCCGCTGGACGGCCCACCTCGAGGTTCTCCGGATACTCCAGGGCGGCCTGGAAATCGGCCAGGGCGCGCTTGTAGTCCTTGCGGCGCAGGTAACTGTCCCCACGCTGCAGGCAGGCGCTCACGTAGACCCCGTGAATTTCACCGCCGCCCTCCCAGGTATGGAAATGGTGGGTGCGCAGCAGCTCCAGCGCCCGGTCGTAGCGACCCAGGCGCACCAGCAGCTCGATCTCATGCGAGAGCAACTCGTCGCTGGCAAGGGCAAGGGACTGGTTCTTTTCGATGAGCGTCAGACGCTTTTCGGGGGCCATGTTGCCGGCAGCGTACATCTGGTCCAGTTCCTGACGGATACGCTTGTCGCGTGGCGCCAGTTTGGCCGCCGCTTCCAGGCTCGCCGTGGCGGCCGGGATGTCGTTGCGCACCTTGTAGTAGGCCAGGCCAAGGTTGCGGTTGAGCACCGCCAGGTTCGGGTCCAGGCGGTGTGCGTTCTCCCAGCAGGCGATAGCCGCCTCGGGCTGGCCCTCGTACAGAAGGTTGCCCAGGTAGTAGGGCGCCCGGGCGTCCCTGGGTGCGGCGGCGATAGCCTGGCGCAGCACACCGATTGTCTCCAGACGGAACGGGAACACGTAATCCGGGCTCTGCTGCGCCGCGCGGGCCAGGCTGGCCGTGGCCGCGGGACTCTGGCCCAGACGGGTCTGTAGCGAGTACAGGTAGTACAGCACCAGCGGGTTGACCCTGGCGCCCTCTGGGGCCAGGGGAGAGAGCACCTGCGCCGCCTCGGCGTCCAGGCCGGCGTGCATGTACTCGCAGGCCACCTCCAGGCGGGACTGGACCTGATCGGAGATAGTCTCTTTCTGCCCGGCCAGCGGGTCGCCGCCAGCGCCTTTGTCCAAGGCCAGCTCGCAGACGGCCACCATGTCCAGGCAATCGGCGGCTGCGGCCCGGGCGGCCAGTGCCGCGGCCTCATCGCTACGGCCCATGCGGCGCAAGATCGCCGCTTTCAGGCAAAGGATGCGGACATCCGGGTTGTTGGTCGACCAGGCGCGATCCAGATGCCCGAGAGCTGACTTGAAATCCCCCCGCCGGCATTCCAGGCGCGCGATGTCGAGGAACGACTGCGAGTACCAGGCCGCGCTCCAGCTCGCCCGGTAAAAAGCCTCCTCGGCCCCGGCCAAATCCCCCAGGAACCCGCGCGTCACGCCCAGATAATAGAGCGCCTCGCCGTCCCGCGGGCGGGTGTACTGGGCCGTGACCCGGGCCACCGCGGCCTCGTACAGCTTGAGAGCGTCCTCGAAGCGCCCGCGTTTCAGGTACAGTAGGCCCAGGGCGTTATTGACACGGTAGTCGCCGGGATCGCGCTTCAGGGCCTCCTCGTAATACGGGTCCGGCTCCAGGGCCGCGCTGTGGAACTGTTCCAGGCGCTGACCGGCAAGAAGAAGTTCCTCGTTGGTCTTGATCTTTTCGGGTTGTGCCGGGGGTGTGACCACCGGGGGCTCGGGCGTGGGCTCGCGCTTGACCGGCTGGTAGGAGATCAGCTCCGCTCCGGCCTTGTCGTAAAGGGCCGCACGCAGCTCGGTCTCCAAGGCGCCGGCGGGCAGGTCCACCGTGGCTGTGAACGGGCGGGCCGGGCTGAGGTCGACAGTCTGCTCAAGAAGTTTTTCCCCGCCGCGGGTCAGTTCCACCCGGCAGCCGGGACGGTCGGAGGTGGCGTTGAATCCCAGATGCGCCTTCCCATCCGCAACGGTCAGGTTGACCGCAGCCTCGGTGTTGGCGTTCTTGGCCCCGCCGATGGCGCGGATCGGGTACCAGCGCTGGGTGAAAGTCTTCACCTCGCCGGGCTGGATCCAGGAATAGTCCGGCTGGTTGTCGGAGTAGGCCCCGACCATGATCTCGATATAGGGGCCGTCGGAATCGGTCAGAATCTTGTCCCAGGCCTGGGCCACGGTGCCGGGACCCCATTCCCAGAGTTTCTTGCCCGGGACCAGGTGATGGTCGGCCACGTGCAGCACCCCGGCCTCCAGGCCGTGGTTGTAGCCGCCCATGAAATCCTCCCGCGACTCGAAAGCGAAAATCGAGATGGGCGAGGGATGGTTTTTCCACCAGCTCAGGTCGCGGCCGCCGGCATAGCCATCGAGCCCGTTGAAGACATTATCCGACCAGGGCCAGCGGGTGAACGCATTCTTGGCGTGGTAGACCCCCCAGTCCACCGAGGGCGGGAAAATCACCTGGTACGAGGAGTCGGCGTGCACAGAGACATTCGCCCAGTACAGGAAACTCGTTGTGAACGGGGTGGGATTGACCACGCGGCCCGTGGCCTCGACCCAGGAGCGCCCGGGCTGCAATGTCAGGCCGACCATCCACTTGAGCCGCTGGCGCAGCTCGGTTTCGCCCACCCAGACCGTGGCGCTTCCGTCCTGGTTCTGCTCCAGCTTGTAGTCCACCGGCATGAACGTGCTGGCCCGGTGGTGGTGGGGAACGTTCCACTCCACGCCGCCCGAGATCCAGGCGCCCAGCATCCCGATCAGCGCCGGCTTGATAACGTGCTGACGGTAGAAGAAATCGTAGTTGTCGGTCTTGTCGACCGCCGAGAACAGGCGACCGCCCAGCTCCGGGATCACGCAGATTTTGACAAACTCGTTCTCCAGGTACACCGCGCGGTAGGTCTTGGGCACGCTGCGGTCGCTCAGACTGTCCAGAAATTCGTAGGGATAGACCCGTCCCTGCGCTCCCTGGTAGCGGCGGGCGCCGTAGAAAATCGGGTTCTTCTCGGCCTGGCCGACCGGGTAGGTGGGCAGGGTGAGGTCCTCCTCCCAGATTTTCACCTGGTCCGCCGCGGAAAGGACCGCGGGGCTTTGGAGCAGCATCACGCTCAGGACAAGGGTCGCGACGAGCAGCCTGTTTCGAAGCGTTCGCATAAGTATGTCCTTATGGTAGGGTATAGAAGTGAGTTGAACCTATCTGGCCTGAAACGTCACTTTAAACCGGAATACAATATAGACTTCGCCGGCTGGAAGGGATAGAGCGTTCAGCCGTTCTCCGCCGACTTATTCACAAGGGCCGGTTCTCTGTGGTTTGACTGTTGCTGCCGGCCGGGGCTGCCCTGCGGCCGTGAAAGCGGGTGCATAATTATCAAAATCCATACCCGCAGCGCAGTTGCAATTAACTCGTTAATTTTCAGGCAACAAGGAGTTGCGGGGTTGGCGGATATTCTCATTTTCAATAAACGGTTCTCAATTTTGCGGATTAAACTTTTCTCTGCCGCATAAAAAAGGGGACAGTCACCGCATTCCGGCAACCATCCCCTCGAATTATTGGACATCCGCGAAGCTGCCTTCAGGCGGCATCTGCTCCCGAATCGCTCAACCCGCCGCGGCCAGGCTTTCCCGTCCCGGTTCGTGCACCAGGCAACCCCCGGCCCGGTAGAGCAGGACATCCTGGTCCAGGTTCGCGGTGAAGGGGTTGGGGGTCAGCAGGTACTGCTGCAGGTCCAGAGTCATCAGGATCGCGGGCTGGTCCAGCCCGGCATAGGGCCTCACGCCCAGGTCGTTCACTGCCAGGAACCCGTAGCGGTGGAATTTCATGCGTTTGCTCGGGTGGACTGCAATGACGAACCAGTTGCGGCGCGGTGCCGAGGCCACCGAATCGACCACCACCAGGTCGAACAGGCGGCGCTCGATTCCCAGGCGGTGACGGCGCCAGTGGGCGGGCACGGCCAGGCGCGACAGCTCGCAGACCTCCGGCGAAACCGAGGCCCCGGTGACCGAGTGCATCGAAGAGAACCCGGGCTGGTAATCCTCCAGCTCGTCCGGGATGAGACCGAAAGACTCGCAGGCTGGCAGTGGGGCGCCGATCCCGTCGACCGCCAGGCTGCGCATGCCGTGGAGTTCGCCCAGACGCGAGATCAACGCGCTCAGCGGCCCGTCGCCCCCGCTGCGGATAATCCGCAGCGTCCCGGCCAACTCGCTCTCACCCCGGTGATGCACGAACGCACCCAGGATGATCGAACGCGGATCAAGGCAGTCGCATTCCAGCGGCGGGCAGCGGTCATCAATATAGCCTGTCTCCAGGTAGACCTCGCGCCGTAGGCGGAACGCGGTCTCGAGCTCCGACTCATCCGCAAGGCGGCGCACCTCCAGCCACTCGGTTTCGTAGTCCTGCGGCATCCGGCTCAGGCTGGCGCGCAGTTCCAGCGCGTTATTGACCGCCTCCAGCAACTGTTTCAGCCCGAACGGCTTGCGCAGGGTCTCCACCACCATGCCCCGGCAATCCATTCCCGGCAGCGGCAGTACTATCGCCAGGTAGCCGGACTTACCCGCTCCGGGCGGGTTGTCGGCCAGGACCATACGCTCGCCGCGCTCCCACAATCCCTCCAGGACGATCAGCGCAGGGTCGAACAGCCGGACCGCCGTACCCAGGACCGCCGGGCTGTCCAGCCCCAACGCCCTGAACCCCCGTCCCCCAAGAACCGCCAGAAGAGCCTCGTGCAATGCCGGGTCGGAATCACGGAACAGTATCGTCTCTTTCATCCTCGCCTCCAGGCTGTAACTGTGGCCTGCCGCTGTCAGAAGCCCGTCCCATGCAGCTTTCCCGGAACGGCCCCCTGAAGATGTGAGTTATTATATACCCGCAAGCGGGCTTTTACAAAAAAAGTTGCATTGTTTCAGGAGAAGGAAAATGATGTTGCGGAATACAAACTGCGAAGTAAATATGGTGGGAAGGTCAAGAAAAATCAATTATTTTTTTATCTAATAACGTGTTATCAATGATTTATTGAAGACAGGATAGACAAAAGTTAGAGCTTAGAAGTTTGTTATGTTTTGCCCCTAAAAGGTCCCTTTCAGGCGGCCTGACCGGCGGCGACCCGGCTTTTTGGGTCATTTTCCTCCGCCACGGCGTGCGAAAGATAGCCCGCGGCCCGATAAAGCAGCAGTTCCAGCTCCAGACTGGCGCTGAACGGGTTGGGCGTGGTCAGGTAGTGCTGCAGGTCCAGGGTCAGAAGGATCGCCGGCTGGTTAAGCCCGGCGTAGGGCCGCACGCCCAGTTGTTCGAGCACGCGGAAGCCGAAACGCTCGAACTTGGCCTGGCGCGAGGGGTGCACGGCTATGACAAACCAGTTGCGGCGCACACTTTCGGCCATCGAATCGACCACGATCATCTGGAACAGCATCCGCTCGATCCCGAAGCGGCTGAGCCGCCAGGGCCGCGCGATGGCCAGACGTGACAGCTCGCAGACCTCGCCCCCGGCCCGTCCGCCGCAGGCCGACTCCCGCCCGCCGAAGCCCGGCAGCAGGGCCCCCAGCTCTCCGGCCCCGAGTCCGAAAGTCTTGAGCGCCGGCAGCTCTTGGCTGGCGCCCGGCGCAGAGGATTCACACCAGTCGGGCTCATAGCGTCGCACCACGCGCTCCACTGCCTGGCTGACAGTCGAGCTGCCCTCAACGCCGCGGCGGATGATGCGGATGGTGCCGGCCAGCTCACGCTGTCCGCCATGGACATGGAAAGCCCCGAAATGTATGGAGTTGCGGTCGTAATGGTCGTACTCCAGAGGAACCCCGCCCTCCTGGATGAAACCGGTCTCGCGGTAAACCTCCTGCCGCAGGCGCAACGAAGCCTCGATCTCGCTGTCATCGGTCAGGCGCTTGATCTCCAGCCACTCGCGCCCTGGACGGCAGTGACGGTTCAGGCGCTCGCGCACGGCCAGGGCGCTGCTGATTCCGCCCAGCAACTCGCGCGTGCCGAACGGCTTGCGCAGCCGCTCCAGCACCAGGCCGCGGGCCCCGGAGCCGCTGCCGGCCGTATCGGGCTGAAGCGGCAGCACCAGCGACAGGTCGCCGTCCTGCACAGGGACCGCGCTGCCGCCGCCCAGGCTCACTGTCTCGCCGCGCTCCCAGCTCGACTCGAACAGCACCAGCTCCGGGGCCAGCATCCGCACCGCCTTGTCCAGCTTGGTGGGGTCGCCAAGAGAAACCGGATAATAACCCTTACGCAGCAGACGGCTGAACAGTGCCTCACGCAACGAACGGTCCGAGTCCCACAGCACGATCCGGCAATCCATGTTCTCTCCTGGGATAATATTTCCGCACTGGGCCTGCCGATGACGACAATTTTTGCCGCCGGGCGTTCACGGTTTTTCAGCTTTTCATGCTGGAAGACTTTAAAAAAGTTTGAGTTCTGTCTTGCAGACTTCCGGAACGCGCCAGCTCTGTCCCTGATAGCGCGCATCTTAGAAGACAACTTCCGTGCCACATTTTTTTTGCGGAGGGATTGATTTTTCTTGACAGGTTTGATATACTGAAGAAATTATATAGGTATAATACTGTTGTTATGTTTGTTCTGTTTTATACGGAGACGCCGCCATGTCTCGAAAATCATTGCCCGATATGATTCCCGACCCGCCCCTGACCACCGGTGATATCGCACGCTACTGTCACACCACGGTCATGCAGGTCAACCGCTGGATCAAGAGCGGGGCGCTCAAGGCGTTCCGCAATCCCGGAGGACAGCACCGGGTGACAAGGGAAGAGTTCAAAAAATTTCTTCTGCGTAACGGGATGCCCGTGGTGGATGAGTATTTCGTGGGCGGAAGAAAGAAAAAAGTCCTGGTGGCCGATGACGACCCGGCGGTGGTGGATGCCGTGAGCCGGGTGCTGGCCGCCGCGGTCGGCAACCTGGAGATCGAGACCGCGGTGGACGGCTACGAGACTTTGATCAAGGCCGGGGATTTCAAGCCCGACCTTCTGATCCTGGACATCCGGATGCCGCAGCTTGACGGCCTCGAGGTCTGCCGCCGCCTGCGCGGCAACCCCAATGTCAACCCGGAAATGAAAATCCTCGCCGTCACCGGCCACAGTGAGGCTTACGACAAGGAGGCCGTTTCGGCCAACGGTGCGAACGACTACATGCTCAAACCGTTCGACATAAAGACTCTCCTGGAGCATGTCCGCCCGCTTCTGGGCTGACCGCGGCCGGGAAGTAATCCTCAAACCAGTTCGTAACTCCGGCTTACCCGCGCCGGACCTTGATATAAACTTCCGCCAGGACAAGGAGAACAAAGGCTATGAGGACCCGAGACGCCCGCCCGTGGCTGGGCCCGCTGCTCTGCATTGCGGGCTTCGCTCTCGGCGCAGCACCCTCCCAGTGCCGCGCCGAGAACGAAATGACCGAACGACTTTTCTTCCAGCCCATCGAGAAAGTCATCACCGCCGGACGCACCGAGCAGAGCATCGAGCGCGCCCCGGCCACGGTGACAGTGATCTCCGCCGCCGAGATCAAGGCCTCCGGCGCCTTAACCATCCCCGAACTGCTGCGTTTCGTTCCCGGGCTGGACGTGATGACCGTGAGCGCATCCCACGCCGAGGTCAACGCCCGCGGCCTCAACCAGCTCCTTTCCAACAAGATGCTCGTGCTGATCGACGGCCGCTCGGTGTATTTCGATTTCTTCGGCGGCGTAGTCTGGGAGGGCCTGCCCGTGCTGCTCGACCAGATCGACCGCATCGAGGTGGTGCGCAGCCCCAGCAGCGCGCTCTACGGGGCCAACGCGTTCAGCGGCGTGATCAACATCATCACCAAGACCCCGCGCCAGATCAAGGGTGACCAGGTCAAGGTCCAGGTGGGCGAAAACGGCACCCTGTTCAGCTCGTTTCTGGCCGGGGTCCAGCGCGGAGACACCGATTTCCGGGCCGCTCTCGGCTCGCGCCGCCTGAACAGCCTGGCCGATACGGACCACAACTCCGAGAATGTGGTCCTGGGCAACCTCTACCTCGGCCACCGCTTCGAGAACGACCTGCGGCTCTCGATCGAGGGCGGCCTGAGCTACGGCTCGGTTGAGCAGGTGGTGCGCATCGAGCAGAACGATTTCGACGCCACCACGACTTACGCCAAGCTCAACCTCGAGCACGACGATTTCCATTTCCAGGCTTTCTGGAACCGCGGGGACGAGACCGGCGACCCGATCTTCTCGCCCGGCGAGGATGTCTCGATACTCTACAACACGGTCGACCTCGAGGCCCAGAACATGAGCGAGATCGGGGGTAAGAACACCCTGATCTACGGCGCCTCCTACCGTCTGAACACAATCCAGTCCAACATCATCGACCGCGACCACAGCCAGAACCTCCTGGCCGCCTATTTCCAGAACGAGTACCGGCCCGTGCCCGAGGTGAGCCTGCTGGTCGGGGCGCGCCTGGACCACCATCCCCTGGTGGGGATCAGTTTCAGCCCGCGCGGCAGCCTGATCTACAGCCCCCGTGCCGACCACACCCTGCGTTTCTCGGTGGGGCAGGCTTTCCGCAACCCCTCGTTCACCGACTCCTATTTCCGGCTGATGACCCCCACCGGGCTGCAGATCGTGGGCCAGCCCGACCTGGAGAGCGAGAAGAACACCACCTGGGAGCTGGGCTACACTTTCTTCCCCAGCCACACGTTCCGCGCCGAGATCGACCTGTTCACCTACCGTTTCCGCGACTACATCGGCCCGGACGCGCCGCACCTGGAGGACGGTATTCCGGTGCAGTCGTTCCACAACCTGGGCAGCGCCCAGGCCAGCGGGCTGGAGCTTAGCGCCGACCTGGTGCCGGTCTACTGGATGAAACTCTCGGCAAATTACAGCTATCAGGACCTGGAGAACCATTACACCGTGCGGCGCCTTCAGCGCCCGCCCAAAAACAAGGCCGCGTTCAAGGCCTTTTTCACGCTGCCGCAGGGATTCTCCATGGCTTTCCTGACCGGGTACAGCGGGCGCACGGTCTGGGAGATACCGACCCAGTCCGGCGATTACCTGCCTGTGGAACTCGATTCGTACATTCGCTGCGACACCCGGGTCGCCTGGAATATTGGCAAGAAAGGGCCCGAGGTGTTTGTCGCCGCACTCGACCTGTTCAACAGCCGGAAGCTGGAATATCCGCTTTCCGAAAGGACCCGCCGCCGCCTGACCACGGGATTCAATTTCGGGTTCTGATTCCGTAAACGCTACCGGCGGGATTATTCTGCGATGCTGCTGACAAAGGCGTCAAAACATTTTCTGCGATGGCTGACCCTCGCCTGCGCCCTGCTGCTCGGGCTGCCCGCCTCGTGGACTGTCCAGGCCCGGACCCTGCGCGTGATACTGATCAAGAGCGACCGGGTCTGGCAGGAGTACGACGAGACCTCGCAGGTGATCGCCTCGACCCTGCGCGAGAGCAGCCTGTCCGTGGATGTCGAGGAAACCTTCCTCGAAAGCGACCCGGCCCGGCTGCCCGCGTTCTGGCGGGCCCTGAGCCAGAAACAGCCCGACCTGCTGATCACCGTCGGCACACCGGCCACCCGTTCCGGGATGCAGTATGCCGGGAACCTTCCGCTCATATTCACGCTTGTCCTTGACAATCCGACCGGTCAGGGTGCAAACTCTACGCTGGATCAGCCGGCCTCCGGCGTGACCCTGATGGTGCCGCTGCGCGATCAGCTCCAGATGATCCGTCAGGCACTGCCCGAGGCGCGCCGTGTGGGGCTGCTCCACAGCCGCTCCAGCGCCGCTCTCTACAGCTCCGTGGCCCGTCAGGCCGATGAGCTGGGCCTGCGCCTGGAGCCGCGCGTGATCAGCGGCGAGCGGGATGTCCCCGATGCGCTGCGCTCGCTGCTGCCGAATGTGGACGTGGTCTGGATGCCGCCCGACAACCTGGTCTATGACAGCCGGATCATCCGTTTCATCCTGCTCGAATGCTTCCAGAACAGCGTACCCATTGTCGCCGCAAGCCGGGCGGTGGCCGAGGCCGGCACGCCGCTGGCCCTGGGTGTGGACTATGCCGATATCGGCCGCCAGACCGCCGAGATGGCGCTGCGGCGTCTGAGCGGCGCCGAAACGGGTCTGCGCGTGGTGGGGCCGCGCCGGGTGCAACTCTACATCAACGATTTCGTCGCCTCAAGCCTGGGTCTCAATATCCCCAAAGCCGTGCGGGACAAAGCCGTGGTCGTGCGTAACGGAGGCAGTTGATGCTGCGAACCCTCGTCCGGTCGATTCGTTCGCGACTGAAAGCCAAATCCATCCTGGCGGTGGTGCTGCTGATCGTGGCCATCTCCACCACCCTGACCACCTTTTTCCTCTCCCGTCAGCGCAGCTCCATGATGGACGAACTGGCCAAGCGGGCCCTCTCGCTCTCGGGCAACCTGGCGTTCAACAGCCAGTACTCGGTGCTCTCCCGCGACACGGTGACAATAAAGACCCTCATTTCCGGCGTTCTCAAGGAAAGCGAGATCGAGCGGGTGCTGATAACCGACCTCAAGGGCCGGGTCCTGGTGCTGGCCGACTCCGAGGGGATCACGGTCACGCCCAACGCCCGCTCTATCCGTCCCGACGCGCCGGCCGACCCGCGCTGGCAACTCGGCGGCGAGCTGGACACCCTGACCAGCCGCCGCTGGTACTCCACCTCCAGCCCCAACCGCTGGCGCGCTGTCACGCTGATCGAGATCGAGCGCAAGCCGCCCGAGAACGACGAGATGCTGCTGTTCGCCCCGACCACGGCCGGAGCCTCCGGCGCTGGCTCCTCCGTGCTGCGCCAGAAACTGGGATTCGCCGTCCTGGATGTCTCCCTGGCCAGCCTGCATGACGCCCTGGAGGCCGGAACGCGCAAGGCCGTGCTGATCTCTCTGCTCATGGTCGCCGCCGGATCGCTGATCACTGTGCTGATGGTGGGACACGTGGCCGGGCCGGTGTTCGAGCTGGCCGGAGCCACCCGGGCCGTGGCCAGCGGCGACCTCGACCGCAAGGTGAGCGTGGAGCGCGAGGACGAGATCGGCGTGCTGGCCGAATCGTTCAACAACATGATCGACCAGCTGAAAGCCTCACGCGAGAAGATCGAGGCCTGGAACCGCGAGCTGGAGGCCAGCGTCCAGGAGCGCACCCGCGAGCTGGAGGCCAAGCACGCCGAACTGGGACGCGCCTACGAGGCCCTGAAAACCCTGGACAAGGCCAAGGACGATTTCCTCTCCCTGGTCTCACACGAGTTGCGCACACCGCTCAGCTCGATCCTGCTGTATTCCGAGATGCTGCTCGACGGGCTGGCCGACTCCGAGGAAAGCCGCACCGAGTTCCTCGGCACTATAGTGGACAACTGCAAGCGCCTGACCCGGCTGATCAACGACGTGCTCGACCTGAGCAAAATCGAGGCCGGCCGCATGCGCTTCAAGCTGGACAAGCTGGAGTTCCGTGTCGTGGTGGCCGATACGCTCAACGGCCTCAAGCCCTCGATCGAAGCCAAACGAATCGCCTTCGAGTACCGCGAAAGCCAGGCGCCCGACCTGCGCCTCTGGGGTGACTACGACAAGGTGATCCAGGTCCTGACCAATATTGTCTCCAACGCCGTGCGTTTCACCCCAGAGAACGGACGGATCACCGTGGAGCTGAACCGGCGCGACGGGATGGGCCTGGTGTCCGTCTCGGACACGGGCAAGGGCATCCGCCCTGAGGACATCCCGAAAGTCTTCGACCGCTTCGGCCAGCTCGAAAGCATCGACCACCATTCCGAGGGTAGTGGATTGGGGATGACCATCTCCAAATCCATCATCGAGCGCCTGGGAGGCGAGATCTGGATCGAGAGCGAACTCGGCCGCGGGACCACAGTGCTGTTCACCCTGCTGGATGCCGACATGCGTGCCGCCCTGGAGGGAGAGAACGAGGACATCGATGAGCCAAAGCCGGCATAAGATCCTGATCGTGGACGACGAGCGCATGCTGCGGCTGGGCCTGGCCCGCTGCATGGAGAACGCCGGGTTCGAGACTCTGACCAGCGAGGACGGGGAACAGGCCCTGGTCCTGGTGCGCAGCGAGAAACCCGACCTGGTGCTGCTGGACGTGATGATGCGTGGGATGAACGGCCTGCAGGTCTGCCGCTCCCTGCGCGATGACCCGGCCACCCGCGAGGTGAAAATCGTGTTCCTCTCGGCCCGCGGCCAGGAACGCGAGCGCGCCGAGGGCCTGGATGCCGGCGCCGATTACTACATGACCAAACCTTTCGACTACCGCGATCTGATCCGAGTGGTCAAACAACTGCTGGAGAACGGATAATGGAAACACAGACCGGGAAGGACCGCACAGCGGAACGGTCTGGGGCTGGCACGGATGGCGGCTACCGCTCGCTCGTGCTGGTGGTGGATGACGACACCGCCATCCGGCGCGGCCTGTCATTCCTTCTGGCCAAGGAGGGGCACTCCACGCTCGAGGCGGCGGATGGCATACAGGCGCTGGCCCTGGTGCGCAGCCAGAGGCCCGACCTGATCCTGCTCGACATGATGATGCCCCATATCAGCGGGATAGAGGTCTGCCGGAGCATCAAGTCCGCCGATGAGACCCGCCTCATCCCGGTGGTGATGATCACCGCGGTCAACAACCCGGATGACAAGATCGCCGCGATCGAGGCCGGGGCGGATGATTTCCTGAACAAGCCGGTCAACCTGGCCGAACTGCGCGCCCGCGTGCGCTCGCTGCTCAGGATGAAGCACCTCAACGACCTGCTCGAGCGGGCCGACATGGTGATCGCCTCCCTGGCCAACGCCATCGAGGCCAAGGACAAGTACACCGAGGGGCACAACGAGCGCGTCTCGCTCTACTCCGTGGCCCTGGCCCGCAACGTGGGGTTGGACGAGCACGAGCTGGCCCTGATCCGCATGGCCGGCATCCTCCACGACATCGGCAAAATCGGCGTCCCGGACAATATCCTGAACAAGGAGGGGCCGCTGGACGGCACGGAGCGCGAACGAATTTTCACCCATCCCGACAACGGCAACAAGATCCTCAAACCCTTGCGCTCGCTGGCCGATGTGCGCGAGGTGGTGCTCTCGCACCACGAGCGGTTTGACGGGAACGGGTATCCGCGCGGCCTGCGAGGGGAGGAGATACCGCTTCTGGCCCGCATTGTCTCAATCGCCGACAGCTATGACGCCATGACCACCACCCGCTCTTACCGCAAGGCCCTCAGCCGCGAGACCGCCCTGACCGAGCTGCGGCGCAACGCCGGCAAGATGTGGGACCCGGAGCTGGTCGAGGCCTTTATCAGCCTGGCCGAGTCCGGCGGGCTGGACTCACTCCAACTGGCAGGGGAGAGCCTCGATGCCTGAGCTCATCCTCTGGAACTCGGTGGCCGGACGGCGGCGCTCACCGGGGGACACGTTCCTCGAAAACGGGCTGGCCTTGCTGGAGACTGTACTGAGCCGGGAAGGCTACGCGGTGGAGGTGGTGGACTGGGCGCGCGGCGGGCTGTGGGAGAGTTTCACCCCCAAGCCCCTGGCCCGTCTGAGCCACGCCCTGGCCGAAAAGCTGGTCGCCCGGCCCGGCGCCCCCGCACCGGGCAAGCTCGCCCGCAAGCTCTACGGCAACACCTTTTTCCTACTGCAGGAGAGTGTCGCCCGCACCCAACGCCGTCGTCAAAACCGCCTGCTGCGCTCCCTGGCCCTGCGCGTACGCGACTCGGGCTGCCGGGTCCTGGGGATCAAGACCTGGTACGGCGAGGCTTTCACCGCGGCCCGCAGCCTGGCCTCGATGCTGCGTCAGCTCGCCCCCGGGGTACTGATCGTGGCCGGCGGCCCGCACGCCTCGATCTATCGCGAGGCGATCCTGGAGGATGGGCTGTTCGACCTGGTGGTGGCGGGCAGCGGCGAAAAGCCCCTGGCCCGCCTGCTCGAACTGGCCCGCAAATCTGACAGCCGCGAAAGCCTCCTCGCCGCCCTGGCCGAGCCCCTCACGCGCGGCGAGCTGGGCAACTCGGTGCTGCGTCTGGATGGGCAGACCTACACCGCCCCGGCCGTGGCCGATACGGCCGAGGACAAGGTGATCCCGGTCTATTCCACCGACACCCGAGGCAAGACCCTGATCCACGTGCTGGTCGACTCCCTGGGCTGCCCCTGGGGCAAGTGCAGTTTCTGCGTGCATTCGCGTATCTACCCCC
>CAYLSM010000053.1:0-22718 GCA_964386505.1 uncultured Gemmatimonadales bacterium | reverse complement strand
CATCCAGTGTCTCGGCCACCGGGCTGCCCGGGTAGCTGGCGTACAGCGACACCCCGGCCTCCAGGGCGCCCTTGATCAGAAGCTCGTTGCCGGTGTATATGTTCACCCCGCCGGACTGGGTGAAACGCGGATCGGTTTTGGTCATTTGTGGTTCACCGTTAGGGTTCGGCCGGAAACCGGCCCGGTTGATCGCATTGAAAAAAAGCCGGCTGAGAATGTAATTCTTTACCAACCGGCTCAATTATTATATGGATTCCGGCAGCCGCGTTCAAGCCGCGGTGAGCATTTATACGGCCTCCGGGGTGGCCCGGTTTTCGCGCGAGGCGGGAGGCGGTGCCGATGGTTCGACACCGGTTAACAGGCTCGCGCGCTGGAGCACGACGCACTGTGCCCACGGCCTCAGGCCGCAACAGATGTGGCGATACAACCGGAACCTTTAGCCCTTTGCACAGGCGACCTTCCGGTCACTCCTGAGGCGTTTTAGAACTTTCTATCCGCTTTTTTCCGGAAGCGGCCCCGACGACGCCTTGACTTCTGAAGCCGCGATCCAGCCCTGATCCTGTCAGGATTTGATTTTTCCGCCGCAATTCATTATATTCATAGAAACAAAGAAAAAAACAGCTCGGCTGTCAAGGCCGAATCGCTTTCTCCGACCTGCATTCCTGCGTTTTGTTCCTCTCGGGCCAGAGATCATTCGATCCTCGGCACCGACCAGTATCTCTCGATGCCAGACAAGCCCTCAGTCCCACCCAAACCGGATACGGCATGAATAAAATCGGCAGGTTCATAGATTTCATCCAGGATTTCAGACGGGAAAACGGCTTCCCACGGGTAGCCAACTATGAGATAACCGCTCGTTGCAACATGAGCTGCACGCATTGCTACTGGCGAAAGACAGTCAGTTCGTGTGAACAGCTTTCGGATGAAAAGTGGAAAAATGTATTCCTGTCGCACCGCTCCCGCGGCGTGAGCTTCGCTTTCCTTACCGGAGGAGAACCGAGCCTGCGCCAGGACGTGATAGACATGGCCTATAAGATATTCCCGGGCCTGGCCATCGCCTCCAACGGGCTGATCAAGATACCGGAGCGCATTGACCGGCGTTTATTTATCAGCCTGGACGGGCCGCGGCAGGTGCACAACGCCATCCGTGGGAGCGATGTGTTCGACCGGGTGCTGGAAAATGTGAAGGGCGACCGACGGGTAATCCTGTCGCCGACTCTCTCGACCACCAATTTCCGGCACATAGATGAAATGCTGGATATAACCAAGCAGGCCGGAGTCGAGGGGATAACTTTCAGCCTTTACACCTCGCACACCCAAGACGAGGACCCTCTTCTGCTGCAAGGCGAAACTCTGGACTGGACTGTCAGGAAACTCCGCTCGACCTGGCGCAGCCACCGGGATATCCTTTTTCTCACTCCACGCATCATCCAGATACTCAAGGATAAGTTCCACGCCGACAAATGTTTCTTCAAGGGGCGTAATATTGCGTCTTTCGATGCGGCGATGAATCGGAAAAGGCCCTGTGTCCTGGGTGAGGGAGTCAACTGCCGGACCTGCGGCTGCATAGTCCCTGTTGTAAGCTATGCTTTGAGAACGGCGAGCGTGCGCTCCTGGTTCATGCTCAACCGGATGTTTCCGGTCAAGTATTTCCGGCATTGATTTCGCTTCTCGCGACCTGGGATGAAGTGGCTATTTTCGAAATCTGGCCGCAGCTCGGTTGGAGGGACTGACGACCTGGATTTATTCGAGGGTTCTCGAAATTGTCATTATCGCGTACGACAAGCTCAAACAATCCATTTTCCGGGCGAGGCAGACGGTCTCCGCTTGCCGGGCGTCCTCTGTCCCGATGACAGGTGCAAATAGATATTTATTGATTAGAGCATTATTTACCTGGACAGCCGTGAAGGGAAATCAAGAGCATCCGTTCTTCTAACCTGTTGCAAATAGCCGCCATGCGTCTATATCTGATCAATCCCTCCAACCCGCTCGTCAGCATAGTCAATATCAAAGAAAGCCGGTGGAACCGCTACCGCGTCTGGAAGCCGCTCAGCCTAATGGTCCTGGCAGGTTTGACCCCGACCGAATGGGAAATAAAGATCATCGACGAGAATCTCGGGACGCCGGACTATCAATCCCAGCCACGGCCGGACTTGGTCGGTATCACCGCCTTCACCTCACAGTCCAGCCGCGCTTATGATGTAGCCGCTTACTTCCGGAGCCTGGGCGTGCCCGTGGTGATGGGTGGCATCCATGCCACCATGCGCCTGAACGAAGTCGCGGAGCGCGTGGATTCAGTCGTCACCGGCGAAGCGGAAAGTGTCTGGAAGCAGCTCCTGGAGGATGTCAGGCAGGGCGGTCTGAAGCGCAGGTATGACGGAGGACTGGCTGAAATTGACCGCATCCCTATCGCCCGGCACGATTTGCTGGACCACGGATATGCCTGGGGAGCTATTCAGACCACGCGCGGTTGTCCGTTGAACTGCAGCTTTTGCAGCGTCACAGCCTTCAACGGGGCGAAATACCGTCAGCGCCCCATCCCGGATGTCGTGCGGGAATTCCGGTCGATCCGCGAGAAATTTATCCTGGTGGTGGACGATAACCTCGTCGGTACGCGCCCTGAACATATAGCCCGGGCCAAGGCCCTGTTTCGCGCCATAGCGCAAGCCGATCTGCGGAAGGAATGGGTTGCCCAGGCCACTATCAATTTCGCCGATGACGAGGAACTGCTGACTCTGGCCGCCAAGGCCGGGTGCAGCGGTGTCTTCATCGGCTTTGAATCCCCTTCGCCGGAAGGCCTTCGGGAGCTGGGAAAAAAATTCAACCTGCTGCATGGACGTGACTTTCGGGCCTCCGTACGCCGCATCCAGCGCCATAACATAATGGTGGTGGGCTCTTTTATAATCGGTCTGGACACGGACCAGCCGGGCATTGGCGAACGGATTGCGGAGGTGGCCGGACAATACGGCGTGGACAATCTCAATGTGCTGTTCCTGACACCCCTGCCCGGCACAAAACTGTGGGACAAGTTGGAATCAGAGGGCCGCATAGCTTTCGACGAATTCCCGGCAGACTGGAAATACTACACCCTGACTTTCCCGGTGGCCCGCTACAGTAATTTCTCAGCGGATGAAATCATTCGGGAAATGACCGCCTGTGATCGAAAGTTCTATTCCATACCGAACATTGCACGCAGAGTATTCCACAGCCTGCGGCACAACCGCCAGCCACTGCTCAGCCTGGTGGCCAATCTCACCTACCGGGGAAATCTCAGCGTGGCTTGTACGGCCTACGAAAGCTTCAAGCAACAATCGGGGAAGAGAAACAGCCAATAAACAATGCCATTCCGAGTTTTACACACCTTGCTTAAGTATTTTCGACTCCGTTGAGCACCGGCTGATTCCCCAGCTTTGGACTTGCCCAGTTTCCGTTGACTGGCAACAGCCTCGAGCCGTGGAACAATTGTCACGCGTCACCCACATTTCTTGACAGGCCCGGACGGAGAACATAGATTTTTTTATTCCGGAAACGATGAATCCACTCCGGAACCCCGGAGCGCCACTCCCCCGGCGCCCGCAACCACGCCACCGGACCGCCTTCTCATTTCAGCCCTGGAGGAACACGATGCTTTCCAGAAAAATCTTTAGAGGGTCAGCCACTGCCGGATTGGCTGTCTGCGCATTCCTGACTCTGGCCGCCTGCGGCGGCAACAAGAGCGCTGAACAGCCGGCGGCCGCCACGGAGGGAAACAACATGGTAAGCGTGGTCGATGACCCGGCCACGGGACAGGTGAACGTGAGCGTGGACGGCAGCCAGTTCACCGCCTGGCTCTACAGCGAGGGATTGTACAAGCCCTCGCTGTTCCCGATCCTCACGGCGGACGGCCGCCGGGTGACCCGCGGCTACCCGCTGGATGCCCAGCCCGGTGACCGCGTGGACCATCCGCACCATGTTGGCGCCTGGTTCAACTACGGCAACGTGAACGGCATCGATTTCTGGGGCCACAGCGCTGAGAGCGACACCGCCAACGGCAAGTTCGGCGTGATCGTGCAGCGCTCGATAGGCAAGGTGGAATCCGGCGCTGGTGTGGGCCGTCTGGATGTGAACCTGGAGTGGCTGGGCCCGGATGGGCAGCCGGTGCTCAAGGAGTCCGACCGTCTGTTTTTCCGCGCCGAACCCGGCCTGCGCTGCATCGACCGCCTGATCACGCTCACCCCGGCCGCTGGCAAGGTGGATTTCCCGGACACCAAGGAGGGCATGTTCGCCCTGCGGGTGGCCCGGGGCCTGGAGGAGCCCTCCACCGAGCCGCTCAAGTACGTGGATGAACACGGCCAGGTAACCGAGGTGGAGGCGATCAACAACGAGGGCGTGGACGGGGAATACCTTACCAGCGAGGGTCTGGTCGGCGAGAAGCAGATCTGGGGCACGCGGGCCAAATGGTGTATCCTGCGCGGCACACTCGACAACCGTCCGGTCACGGTCGCCATATTCGACCACCCGGGCAACGTGGGGTTCCCCACGCACTGGCATGCCCGCGGCTACGGCCTGTTCAGCGCCAACCCGCTGGGCTGGAAGGATTTCACCCAGGGTAAGGAAACTATGAATTTCAGCCTCGCCCCGGGCGAAACGGGCGCGTTCCGCTACCGGATACTGATCAGCGACGAGCGTCTTGAAGCCGCGCAGGCCGAGACTCTCTACGAGCGCTGGCTGCAGGAGGCGGATGGGGAGATCGCAGCGCAATAGCCCTGGCCGACTGCTCCCGGTTGAGCGGATTGTATACGGAGACAGTGTCAGCTCAGGCAATAGACAGGTTCAGGCAAGTCTGTGGCAGTTTTCCGGCAGCACCTTTCACAATGTCCGCAAGGGAGGAGCACCATGCATGAGGGTTTCCTGAGAAGGCTCACCAGCGGTTTGATGACAGTCGGCCTGGCCGTGTTGCTCAACATGGCCAATATCTCGTGCAGCCCGGCCGCGGCCAAGGTTCCGCCTCCGCCCGCTCCGGTGCAGGAGGACGGGTACACCTACCTGCTGAAGCAGAACGATGAGGGCAAGTACTCCCTGGCCGGCTGGAATCACTACGGCCCCGGCTATTTCGAGCTCGACCGCACCACCGGCGTGATGACCTCGCACAGCGGCATGGGCCTGATGTGGTTCAGCGAGAAGATGTACGGTGATTTCGTGCTGGAGCTGGATTTCCTGTGTGACGCCCATGAGACCAATTCCGGCGTGTTCTTCCGCGTCCCGTATGTCCCCACCAGCGACCAGTATATCTACGACAGCTTCGAGATCCAGATCTACGACGCGGTCGAGAACAAGAACCCGGTCATGCACGAGGGCGCGGCCGCCCCGACCGGCGACCCGATGAAGCACGCCACCGGCGCGATCTATGACGCCAAGGGTCCCGAGAAGCTGGCCTCGTTCGGCCCCGGCAAGTGGAACCACTACAAGCTGACGTTCCAGGGCCTCAACGCCACCGTTGAGCTAAACGGCGAGGTGGTCAACCAGTGGCAGCTCCAGCCCTCCGGCAAAGTTGCCACCTGCTGGCCCAAGGGCTATTTCGGCCTGCAGAACCACGACGAGACGTCGAGCGTGCATTTCGCCAACATCCGGGTCAAGGAACTGGCGCCAGCCGCCCAGGAGCAGTAATCCGGAAGGCCGAAAGCTTTTACCGTGTATTAAGTCTGTCAGGGGTGCGCCGCGGCGTACCCCTTTTTATTTCCACCGGCACTCCTTTGCACCTGTCCGATTCCTTTGATTTTTGTCCCGGCCCGGCTTAGATTCGGCACTTGTCCCCCTTTACTCCCTCACACGACGACAAGGAGATTCGAGATGCGCATGACCGGCTTCCATTCAGGGGCCAGGGTGTTGCTGAAAAGCTCCGGAGCGGCTGTACTGCTGGCCCTGGGCATGCTGCTGGGCGCCGGTTCTACGGCGGCCGCGCAGACCGGAGGTGCGGTCTGCACCGTCAAGGCGCGCGCCTACCCTGGTCCGGATGCCGCCATGTGGCAGGGCCTGATGGCGGGCCGGGACGGCCGGGTCTACACCGGGCTGTGCGATGAGGGCGGCAGCGCCCATTTCTACCAGTACGACCCCGCCACGGACAAGAACCGCATGGTCGCCGACATTGCCACATTCCTGGGCGAGCGCGGCAAGGGCATCCGTATGTCCTCCAAGATCCACAACCACCCGGTGGAGGACAGCCAGGGACGGGTCTATTTCATCCCGATGTCGAACGGCGCCGGCCCCAAGAACATAGACTACACCTCCTGGCGCGGTGGCCACGTGCTCCGCTACAACCCGGCCGATGACACCCTGGAGGACCTGGGCCTTCTGGACCGCATGGTCGGCTCCTACCCCCTGGCCATCGACAGGAAACGCAACCAGTTATTCGGCATCGGCTACACCGGCTACCTCTACCGTTTCGACATCGAAAAGCGCGAGACCCACACTCTGGGCCGGATCACCAACTGGGACATCTGCCGCGACATCGCGGTGGATGACGACGGCAACTGCTACGGCTGCTGGGGCATCTCGCGCATCTGGCGTTACGACCCCCGCACCGACCGTCCCTACGACCTGGCGGTCCAGATACCGTTCGACCCCACGGTCTGGCCGACCCAGCTCGGCAACCCGATGATCGACCGGGCCTATATCTGGCGCGCCGTGGAGTGGGACCCGGTGGACCAGGCCGTGTACGGTGTCACCTGCGGCAGCGGCTCGATCCTGTTCAAGTACGAGCCGCACGTTGGCCTGGAGGGCAAGGTGACCGAGCTGGCCCAGATGTGCGATCCCAAGTTCCTGGAACCAGCGGGCCGCAAGGACATTCCCTACTCGCCGCTGGCGTTCGCCGTGGACAGCAAGAACCGCCGGGTCTATTTCGTGCCCTCCTCCCGCGCCTACGCCATCGGCTCCTACGCCGAGACATTCGGCGTGACCAGCGACCACCACCTTCTGATGTACGACCTCAAGGCCGGCCGCAAGGTGGACCTGGGGGCCCTGCGCACGGAGGACGGCCGCCGGGTGTTCGGCTGCGAGGCCGCCGCGGTGACCCCGGACGGCACCCTGTATATCTGCGGCGAGGCCGAGATCGACGCGGGCGAGCAATCCACGCGCAAGGCCGGGGGTAAGACCCCCACCGCGCTGCACCTTTTCATCTACAAGCCCCAGCTCTGAGGCCCCGCGACAGGAGAGACTGACATGCTGAAGAATGCAGGCTGGTTTATCCCGGCTCTCGTCCTGCTGGCGCTCGCCACCCTCCGCCCGGCCCCGGCCGCGGCCCAGGACTGGATGCAGCCGGAATTCGAGTTCGCCCAGCGCATGGACTTCCGCGACCTGGGCTACCCCCTGGTCAACGAGGTGCCGCACAACAACTGCGCTATCACCTCGCTTCTGGCCGCCTCGAACCGCAAGGTCTACGGCGCCACCACGGGCGACACCGCCTACCTGTTCGTGTTCGACCCGCGCCTCAACAAGGTGCGCCACCTGGGCCGCGTGGCCGAGGCGCAGTCGGTGCACCACGCCCTGGTGGAGGACGGCCAGGGGTTGATTTACCTGGGCACGGGCCTCAATCCGTTCACCCCGCTGGAGCTTTCCACGGGCGGCACCACCCTGCACGTGGACAGCTCGCTGGCGATGGACCTCCGCAAGCACTTCGCGGGCTATCCCGGCGGGCAGCTCTATGTCTACGACCCGTCCAGGAGCGACCACACGGTCAAGCTGGAGGGCGAGGCGGCCGAGCTAACCAGTCTGGGCACTCCCGTGCCGGGCAACTCGATCTACTGCCTGGCCGCCGACCCCAAGCGCGGACGGATTTACGGGGTGAGCTATCCGGACGGAAAGTTCTTCTACTACGACCTCGCGGCCAAGGCTTTCAAGACAGTCTGCGAGATCGACAGCCAGATGGTGTTCCACGGTCCGGAGCGCGACTTGCGCAGCCTTCCCCGCGCCCTTTTCGTGGACCCCGGCACCGGGCGGGTTTTTACCTCCGGTCTGGGCGGCAACCTGGTCTACTTTGATCCGTCATTCGATAAGATAGTGTTGACCGGCGCCGTCGTGCCCGGCGACCGCTACCGTTTCGAGTCGATCACCCACCCGGTGGCGGAGGGATTCGCGCGGGCCAGGGACGGCTGGGTGTACGGCGGCTCCTCGGACGGCCACCTGTTCAGGTTCGACCCCTCGACCCTGCGGTTGGACAACCTGGGCAAGGCCCGCTCCGAGAGGCGTCTGCGCTGCCTGGCCGCGGCCACGGACGGGAGCGTGTACATGTTCGCCGGGGAGCGCAAGGGCGCCCTGCCCTGCAAGCTCTTCCGTTTCGACCCGCAGAGCGGCTCCTACACGGACATGGGCACCCTGGTGGTGGACCGCAGCCCCTATTACCACTGGCGCGGCTACCAGTTCGACGCCATGACGGCCGGGCCGGACGGGACTCTGTATTTCGGGGAGAGCGAGCGCTGCGGGCATTTGTGGATTTTCATGCCCTGACCGGCGGGAATTAGCGGCAGGCAAACAAGCGAGGGGTGGGTCATTGAGACCCGCCCCTCTTGTATTTCTGCAATGATACGGCGTGCCGTGCCCGCTTGCGCACATGACCCGTCAGCTCAATTCCCCAGCCGCGCGTTCTGCTTCGTGTACTCGTCCAGCATGGCCATGAAATTGTCATATTTCGTGCCCACGGCCACCGAATGGCTCGGCCCCAGGATGAACCCGCCCTCGGACAGGCGCGCCGCCTCGAAGGCCCGGCGCACATCCGCGCGTACATCCTCCGGCGTGCCGCTCACCAGGTGCTCCAACTCCACTCCGCCCCAGAGCGCCATGCGCCCGGCGAAACGCTTGCGCAGCTCCATTAGGTTCATCCCGGCGCTGGCCTGGATCGACTGGTAGCAGTCGTAGCCAGCCTCCAGGAACATGTCCAGCAGAAGCTCGTTGTTGCCGCAGGCGTGCTTGAGCACCTTGAGCCCGCGCGCGTGAACCGAGGCCGCGCGCTGGATGATGTTGGGCAGGCAGAACTCGCGGAACATGGCCGGCGAGATCATGGGGCCTGTGTTGTACGAAAAGTCCGTGCCCCAGAGAACGGCATCCTGGCCCGGGCGGATGTACCACTGGTCCTGCAGAAGGCCCACGGCCAGGGCGCGGGCGTGGGCCGCGCGCACCGCCTCCGGGTTTAGTATGAACTCCAGCAGCCCGCGCTCGTAGTTGTCGCCCAGGAGCACCATCGAGGCCTCATCTCCCGCCGGGCCGATCACGAACTTGTCACCCCGGAACGCGGCTATCACCGCATCCACCACCTCGAAGCAGGAGGGGTCGGGCGCGGGCAGGCTTTCGGGCACCGGGAAATCCTGGGGCTTGAACTCGCAGGCATCGAGCACCGGGTCGCTGATACAGGTGATGTCATCCGTGACCGGGCTGTAGCGGAACACGCGCCCCTCGCTGTCGCGCCAGGTGCTGTCGTCCACACGCTCGGGAGGACGCGGCTCGTAGCCGGCCGGCGGCAGGACCGAGCTGGCCCCGGCGTGCACGCCCACAATGTCGATCAGGTCGAGCTTGCGGTGGAACTCTATCGCATCCTCTCGCCAGCTTGCCGCCACCTCGTCCCGGTGTCCCTCCCACAGCGCGATCTGGCTGCGCGCCTTGTTGCGCAGGAATGTCTCGTGCCCGATCACCCGCGAGACAGTGTCGTGGTCGAAAGCGAAAGACCCCAGCGGCACGCGTGGGGTGGCGCGGTGTTCCAGAGCGGCGAGGACTGTTTCGCGGCTGTTCATCGCTTCCTTTCTCCGGTGGCAGGCGCAGACTGCAATTTTTCCCGGCCGGACTGCATGGGAGACGTCACTCCGCGCCGGGCGCAGAGGTCGGCCAGGGGACATTCTCCGCACAGTGGATCGCGCTTGCGGCAGTAGACCACGCACTGGCGGTCGAGCAGGGCATGGTACTCCTGGTACAGCAATACATCCGGCGCGCAGGCGGCCTCGAAACGCGCCTTGAGCTCAGCGTAGGTCGCATTCTCCGGGGCCAGGCCCAGACGGTACATCAGGCGCCGGGTGTAGGCATCGATCACGAACGTGGGCTGCCCAGCGGCGTAGAGCACGATACAGTCGGCGGTCTCCGGGCCGATCCCGCTTATCTCGAGCAGGAACGGCCGCAACCGCTCCACCGGTTCCCGGCGGATCGACTGCCAGTTCAGGCCATAGCGTGCGTGGAGCGCCGCGAGCAGGGCCTTGATCTTTTTCGCTTTCTGGTTGAAATAGCCCGAGGGCCTGAGCAGCGGCGCCAACACCTCCGGGGGTGTCTCCAGCAGCCGCCCGAAATCGACTAATCCGGCATCGTACAGGTTGGTCACGGCGCGGGCGGCCCCGCGCCAGGCCGTGTTCTGGGCCAGGATTGCGCCCAGGATCACTTCAAGGCGCTGGGCGTCGGTCCGCGGGCCGCCGCTGTAAAGCGGCTCGCCGCCGGTTTCCGGTGTAACCGGCCACCAGCGCCGCGGCCCGAAATGGGCCATCAGGCGCTCGTACAGACGCGGCAGCTCCAGCCTGTCCCGCTCGCTCTCCATCGCCGATTTCCCTTCAGCCCGGCGGCCTTGACAGCCCCTGCCGCCGAGGCGATATTTCCTGACCCCGTTTAAAGGAGCTAAAATAATATGCCGTCAAGGTTCGCACAATTTTTTGACCGCACGCCGCTGCGCTACGCCCTGCTGGGCCTGGCTGCGTTCGCTGTCTGCGCCCGGAGCCTTGCCGCCTCGTTCGTGAGCTGGGATGACGGCCTCCTGACCGACAAACTGGCCGTGCATGGCCTGAGCCTTTCCCACCTGAAAGCGATCCTGGTCCCGGCCGGCATGGCCTGGCAGCCGGTGCGCGACCTGGCTTTCGCCCTGACCTACGCGTTTTCGGGCCGCAGCCCCTGGGGCTATCACCTTGTTAATACCATTCTTTATGTAGCCGTGTGCCTGCTGGCCCTGCGCGTCCTGGAAGCGATCCTCGCCCGCAGCGGTCTCAGCGGCCGCTCGGGTAATTTGGCGGCCTGGCTCGGCGCCCTGATATTCTGCCTGCACCCGCTGCACGTGGAGGCCTTCGCCTGGGTCCAGGGCAACAAGGACCTTCTGGCCGGGGCATTTTTCCTGGCGGCGTTCCTGGCCCACGACCGGGCCGGACGCGCGGAGGGCGCGCAATCCCGCCGCCATTACCTTACAGGTTACGCGCTGTTCCTGCTGGCTCTGGGCTGCAAGCCCTCGGCCGCGGCTTTCCCCCTGGTCGTGCTGGCCTATGACCTGCTGCTGCCGCCCAAAGTGAATAAACGCTCCGTGAGAGGCCTGCTGGCCCTGCACCTCCCCTACTGGCTGCCCGCGGCGGCCCTGAGCGTGTATTTCATTTTCTTCACCGGGGCAGTGCAGCGCACGGGCCTGAGCCTGGAGGGGCTCCTGGTGCTGCCCCAGATCCTGGCAGCCTGCTACCGTCTGACATTCCTGCCCCTGGGCCTTCTGCACCGCTACCCCGACCCGGTGTTCAGCGGGCTGGCCAGTCCGGCGTTCTGGGCCGGCCTGATCATCACTGTCGCGGCCCTGGCTTTCGTGCTCCTGGGCCGCCGACGGCACCCGGCCGAGGCGTTCGGCGTGCTCTGGTTTTTCCTCTGCTGGCTGCCGCAGTCGAACCTGGTGCCGATCGCGATCCGGGTGGCGGACCGTTACCTGTTCCTGTCCCTGCTCGGTCCGGCTCTGGCTGTGTCCGCGGCTGCGGTGCGCCTGGCTGAGAGGCTACGCCCGGCCGGGCAGCGCCTTCTCTGGGCCGCCTGCGCCACACTGCTCGTCACTTACGCCCTGCTGAGCGTGCAGCGGGTGGGGGCCTGGCAGGATGGCCCTTCGCTCTGGGGCCAAGCGGCCGAGTCCCGCCCGCGGGACGCCTTTTTCCAGCTCGGACTGGCCGAGGTGTTGATCAAAGAGGGGGACCTGGAGCGCGCCGCCGGGGCCTACGAACGTGTCCTGGAGCTGCAGCCGGGCAATGTCAAGGCCCTGGTGAACCTGGGTTACACGCGCAAGGCGCAGGGCCGTCTGGAGGAGGCCCTGGACCTTTACCAGCGCGCTTTGCGGATCGACAGCAACAATTTCAACGCCCTGAACACCGTCGGGAACCTTCTGGCGACCCAGGGCCAGGACTCGCTGGCGGCAGAGTACTACTGGCGAGCCCTGCGGGTCGAGCCGGACAACTACATGGCCCGGGTGAACCTGGCCGCACTCTGGCGCCGCACCTGTCATGAGCAGGCGGCGGACTCGCTGATGGGTGAGATGGAGCAGGTGAGCCTTCCGCAGCCGGTGGTGCTGCTGCAGCGCGGAAGGCAGTTCATCCTGGATGGCCGTCTGGACAGTGCCCGGGCCCGGTTCGAGCGCGCCCTGGACCTGGACCGCGAGATGACCCCGGCCCTGGCCGGGCTGGGCGAGGTGCTGATGCGACAGGATTCGACTGCCCGGGCGCTGGAGATGTTCCGCGCGGCCCAGGCCGGGGGGCTTTCGGACTGGGCGCTTCTGTACGACCTGGGTCTGGCCTGGAGCCGCCTGGGCCAGCCCGACTCGGCCCTGGCCTACTACCGCAGCGCCTGGTACGCGCAGCCGGACTCCAGCGCCTCCGCCCTGGACTACGCCGTGGCCCTGGCCCGCAGCGACAGCCTCGCCCGTGCCGTGGAGGTAGGCCGAGCCCTGGCCCTCAGCCATCCCTCCGAGGCGATTGTCCACTACAACCTGGGCAACTGGCTGCTGCGCCTGGAACGCTATGAGGAAGCCGCCGCCTGCTACCGTGACGCCTTGGCCGCCAACCCGCAGGATGAGAAGTCGCACCTCAACCTGGGCCTGCTGTACGTGCGCTGGCTCAACAACCCCGACTCGGCCCGGCTGCACCTGGAGGCGAGCCTGACCGCCGCCCCGAACCAGCCCCAGGCCCAGTCGATCCGCAACACCATCGAGCAGTTGCGCCAAGCCACCGGCCGCAGCCGGTCCCGCTGAGACACTCCCCGAAGCAATAAAAAGCCCGCGCTGGATTTCAGCGCGGGCTTCGCAATTCCATATCCGGCTTCGCCGCAGTCCTACTGGGTCACCCCGCTGTCCGGGCTGTGCTGGATCACGGTGGTGCCCTCAGGCACCTTGAACGTGAACCGCGACTCGGCCAGCTTGAGGTTCAGCCGGTGGTGAGTGTACTCGTACACCGAGCGGTCGCCGTTTTTCTGCACGATCTCGGTGCGCACCGGATACCAGCGTCCCTCGGGCACGGTGAGCAGCACTTTCTGGATCCCCAGCACCGGGCTGGCGGCCGAGGTGCCCTGGATCGGTGTCAGCTCCAGGGTGACCAGCATCGCGCCGGTGCTGTCCGCAGCGCGCGACTGAAGGTTCACCTTGAACTGCTCGCGGATACGGGCCGCCGAACCACCGAACCCGACAAACAGTGCGCTCATGTCCTGGGCCTGCTTGACCGTGAACTCGTGCACCTGTTTCAGGTCGGGATAGTGCAGCCAGCCGCGGTTGTGGTTGATAATGAGCTGCTGGTGCTCCGGGTTCTGGGTGTCCAGGATCAGCTTGTCCGGGTTGCGGAAATAGAACTTGCCGCTCGATACGATCGTCTCGTCGAACACGGTCATTATCTTGGTCTGGACGAAATCGGCCTGCATGTCCTCCAGGCGGGCCGAGCTTTCGGCCATGCGATCCAGAATCTGATCAACTTCCGCGCCCGCGGCCGGGAGCGTAATGCCCAGGGCCAGCACGGCTGTGAAAATCATCGCTGACATCGTCTTCTTCATCTTCCACCCTGTCCTTGTCTTATCCTCAGACTGCCGCTGCCACCAGCGCCGGACGACGCCGCATCGAGTGCGACGAGAAATACTCTTTCAGAAGGTCTCCCATCGGCTTGTCCAGATAGGAGCGGATCGAAACGTAACAGCCGCCGCAGTTGTTGTGCGGCACGAATTCCTTGTGAATCTGGCGCAGCGAGGTGTACTTGCGCTCGTGCATCGAGCAGGGCTTGAGGAACCCGTCCGGCGTGACCACCAGGAACCGCAGCCCGGCGCGGCAGGGCAAAATTTCGCCCTTCTCGAAAAACTGGTACGTGCCCTCGATGTTGAAATCGGCGTTCTGGATCAGGCCGCAATGGGTTTGCTTGTACTCCATGAGCTGGTCGAGCTGCTCGCGCAGCCGGGCCAGGTCCTCGGGGCTGTCGATGGTGTAGGCGCGCTCACCCGTGCGCAGCACCGAATAGGCACTGAACGAGATCGACACTCCCCAGCGCTCGGCCACTTTGACCAGGTCCATGATGTGCGGCATGTTCTCATGGGTGATCGCGCTGTTGAGCACGATATCGTCATAGCCCATGGCCGCCAGCTCGGGGATAGTGCGGTCCAGGTGCTCGAACAGGCCGTTGATATGCCGCCAGCTGTTGTGGCGCTCGTCCGGGAAACAGAGCGAGATCGAGAGCTGGTTGATCCCGGCCGCGCGCAGCTTGAGATAGCGCTCACGGTTGAGCAGCCAGCCGTTTGAGACCACGATCAGGTAGGGCGACTCGTGGCCCACCGGCTTAACCGCCCGGAGCACGTCCTCCAGATCATCGCGCAGCAGCGGCTCACCACCCGAGACCTGGACGATCATCGGCTTCAATGTCTTCATCAGGCGGCTGTAGTCCGCCGGCCCGATACGCTGCTCCCCCGGGATCAGCCCACCCATGTTGCAGTGGTTGCAGTTGGCGTTGCAGCAATGGGTCATTTCCAGCGAGACCACCGTGGGATATTGCATGATGTATCCCGGAATGCCGCGGGTCAGCAGCGCGGCGGTCTGTCTTTTGGTCAGCTTTCTCATGTCAGCTCTTCTCTATCGCTGATACACCCGTCCACCAGGTGCAGTATCCGGTCACCCTGTTTAGCCACCAGTGGATCGTGGGTGACCATGATGATGGTTTGATTATGCTCCCCGTGCAGCCGCTCGAAAATGGCGAGCACGCGCCGGGTGTTCTCGCGGTCCAGGGAGCCGGTGGGCTCATCGGCCAGAAGGATCGCGGGACGGCGCACCAGGGAGCGTGCGATTGCCACCCGCTGCTGCTCTCCGATCGAAAGCTCGCGCGGGTGATGGTGCATCTTGTTGCCCAGTCCGACCAGGTCCAGCAGCTCCCGCGGGTCGGCGAACCCGTCCTGCCCGTTGCCGAACAGGGTGAGCTTCAGCGCGATGGCCACGTTCTCCAGTGCGGTGAGTGTGGGCAACAGGTTGAAACGCTGGAATACGAACCCGATCTTGTCGTGGCGCAGACGGGTGACCCCGCTATCGCTGCGGCCGGTCAACTCCTGCCCGTCCAGCCAGATACGCCCCCCTGATACCGGGGCCAGCCCGCCGATCAGGTAGAGCAACGTGCTCTTGCCCGAGCCGGAGGGCCCCATCAGGCTGAAAAATTCTCCGTACGCCACGCCGAAAGATATGCCCTTCAACACCCGGCTGGTTTCGCTGCCGATCGTGTAATCTTTGACAATATTTTCAACGACAACGGCTTGTCTGTCCAGGGTCCCGGAAATAAAAAAGTCCCCCTCTACGATACTGAAAGGGTCAGATCGCTTCGTGACTGGCATACGGCCTCAGGGCCGCAGGCTATGTTTTACTTAGTCGTTAGTATAGTCCAGCACTGGAATTATGTCAAGATTTTAGCGCTTTTCCTGCTCTGCCATCGTGTTAACGCACAAAGCCGACTATAGTTTCCACTTGAATAGATCCCCGTTACCGCCGTACACCTCCTGATAACGCCAGAAATTAGTCAGCACCTGAAGGTTGTAGTCGTAGGTCTCATCCAGCGGGATCAGCTCGATGAACAGATCGAGGTCGAAATCCGACGCGCGGTCGCCGTGGGAGCGTTCGATCCAGGCGGGAAGGTTACGCGGGTCGGCATTGTAGGAGCTGATCGCCAGCGCGATGTTCCCGTCGTAGTTTTTCAGGTTCGAGGCCAGAAAGCGCGTTCCCAGGGCGATATTGATTTCGGGATCGAGCAGCCGCGCCGCGCTGACTGTACCGTAGCCGGCCTTGCGTCCCAGGCGCCGTCCCACCGAGGGCAGAAGCTGCATCAGGCCCACCGCGCCGGCGTGGCTCTTGGCCCGGGGGTGGAAATTCGACTCCTGGCGCATCACCGCGGTGACCAGGGCCGACGGCAGACCGCTCTTGCGGCCCGCGGCCTCGATAAACCTCCGGTACGGCTCCGGCTCCAGGAACGCTATCTGCCAGAACCCCGAGGGCAGGCCCTCGCCCCCGCGCTGGAGATAGTCGCGGAACGGCCCGCGGAAACCCCGCAACACCCGGTGGTACCAGCCGGCCTGGTACAGGTTCTCGTGCATGCGGAACCGCAGCAGATCATCCTGCGGCACCAGGTTCAGGCCGTTGTTGTAGATATAGGCCGCCTCGGCGTAGAACCCCAGGGCGCGCCAGGCGGCGGCTGTTTTCTGGATGTCGGCGCCCAGGGAGGTGTACTCCTGCGGGAATTTCGGCGAGTCGGCCGAAGGCGGCACGGCGGACGGGTCGAGAGGAGCGGGGAGTTTCATCCCGGCCCGGATCGCGCGCGCCCGGATGCCGTAGTAGGTGTAGGGATAGGCCCCGGCCAGGGCGTTGAACGCCCGCAGCGCGCCCTGAGTGTCACCCAGGGTCAAACGGGCCTTGCCCAGGAACAGCATGGCCCGCGACCAGTAGAGCGGGTCGCGGCGAGATACTCTCTCCAGCGGCCCCAGGTTCTGGGTCACGGCCACGTAGTCGAACTTGAGGTAATCAGCCAGGGCGATGTACCAGTAAATCTGGTTGACCGACTCCGAGTCCGGCCGTTCGGCGGCCAGATGGTTGAGGCGCTGCAGGGCCTGGTCAAAACGGTCCTGCTCGATCAGGCCGAGCGCTTCCAGGATTCCGACCTGAAAATAAGACGCGCTACCGTGGTACTTCTCGTCTATCTGCGCCGCCAGGCGCTGCACCTTGCCGAAATGCTCATCCGCCAGGGCCTTGTATTTCTGGGCCGTGCTGCGGCGGCTCTTGCCGCCGTACTTGCGCCAGGCGTAGTCGTTCTTGCGCGAGATGGCCATGCTTTTCTTGCCGCACTGGTAGAGGAAATTGGCGCGCAGGCGCAGGAAATCCGGCAGACTGGGGCTGGTCGGGTAGCGTGCGGCGAACTCCTCGCAGGCGCGGTCCAGCTTGTCGGCCTGAAGGATATTGGCCGAGAGCGCCCGCACCGGAAAACCGTCGTGCAACAGACGGGCGCTTTCCAGGGCCGCGGTTTCGGCCTCCGGTGAGTCGGGCCAAGTGTCGAGCAAGCGTGTATAGACCACCCGCCCGGCCCCGCCCAGGCCGCGGGCCCAGTCCAGCATGCGCGCGGGCGGAACATCCGGCTTGCCCGTGCCCTTGAGCGCCCAGGCCAGACGGTAGGAATCGATGGCCTGGCTCGAGGAGGGGGCCTCGTTCAAGAGCGGGTCGAAAGCCTGCCGCGCCAGGTCCCAGTCGCCTCGCGCGGCCATGCGGCAACCGGCCAGAAGAAGCAGGCGGCGCCAGAAACGGCTGGCCGGATAGCGGGTCTTGAACTCCAGCGCCGCCTCCAGCAGCGAGCGTCCGTCACTCCAGCGCTCCGAGATCAGGCGCGCGTTGTCGGCGTATGGGTTCAGGAACGGCAGCTCGGAGCGCAGACCGGCGAAAGCCTCGGCCGCACGGCGGTAATCGGAGAGAAACGGCGGGTTGGAGATGGGCAGACGGCCGAACGCGGGGGCCGCGGCGACAAGCTGGTCGATGAAATCATCCTCCAGGTCCATCGCCCGCTGGTTGAGAGCCACGGCCCGCGCCAGAATGTGGTCGCGGCCGGCCGTTCCACCCTCGGCGTCCACCGCAGCGATGACCGCGGCGTAGGTCTGGCGGCGGTTGGCCCCAGTCTGGTCGAAACTGTCCTGTAATTTTTCGACCAGGCTGTCTGCCGCGGACAGGGAGGTAAGGCTCAGCGCCAGGATTGCCAAGCCGGTGAAAATGATCTTTATCGCATTGTTCAAAATCTGACCATGGAATTGAGTGATCCTGCAGACAGAAATCGGAATCAGGCTTCGATCTCCCGGCGCAACGCCGCTTCCAGGGCTGTGGTCCCGGCGGCGATCACTCCGCCCGGACAGCCATCGGCAGGCTCTCCCCCGTCGAACGCCCGCACCACGCCCCCGGCCTCGCGCACCAGCAGCACACCGGCCGCAGTGTCCCAGGCCTTGAGGTCCTCCTCCCAGTACCCATCGAACCGCCCCGCGGCCAGGCAGGCCAGGTCATAGGCCGCACTGCCGTCGCGCCGCACCGCGAAACTGGCCGCCATCAGGCGCTTGAAACGCGCCAGGCAGCGCTCCAGAATCTCGGGCTGCCGGATGTTATAGGGGAATCCTGTGACCAGGAATGCACTGCCCAGCTCGGTCTGAGGGGATACTTTCAGGCGCCGTCCGCCCAACCAGGCCCCGGCACCCTGCACTGCGCTGAACATCTCATTCGTGGCGGGCTGGTACACAATACCCAGGCGGGTCACGCCCTCGTACAGAAGGCCGATGGATACGGCGAAGCATGGGTAGCCATGGGCATAGTTGGTGGTGCCGTCCAGCGGGTCGATCACCCAGAGCCAGGGCGAATGTCCGCGCGCGCGGGTATCCTCCTCGGCCAGGAAATCGTGGTCCGGAAAGGCCTTCGTAAGGGCCCCAACCAGGAACGCCTCCACCCGGCGGTCCAGTTCTGTCACCGGGTCGATCTCTCCTTTAAGCTGCATGCCCACATCCGTGCCCAGGCGCTGCATCAACAGCTCGCCCGCCTCCAGGGCCAGGCTGCGGGCCAGCTCCAGCGCCTTCTCGACCGTATCACCCAGCGGCATGCCAGTCTCCTTCTCTCTCTCAGCCTGTTCAGTTCCCGCACCGCGCCGACCGCCGTATGCAAGCCTCAAAGATAACCCGCCCGCCCCGGGTGTCAAGCGCCACAGTCGTCTTGCCTGCGCCGCGCCGCGGGGCTATCTTTGGACAGTTACTCTTTGCCTGCAACTGTCCCTGAGACGGAGCCGGTCATGAGCCTATTCAGGCTACCGCTGATTTTTTGCCTTGGCGCCCTTCTTTGCGCCCCGGCCTGCCAGGCCCGGCCGCAGACCGCGCCGGTGCTGACCGGGCTGGATGTGCTGGAGGCCGACTCGTTCCAGGCGCTTGCCGGCAAGCGGGTGGGTGTGGTGACCAACCACACCGGCCGCGACCGCGCCGGCCGCTCGATCGTGGACCTCCTCTCCGCCTGCCCGCAGGTGAAACTGGCGGCACTGTTCGCCCCGGAACACGGGCTGTGGGGCAAGCTGGACCGCGAGTACAGCGACTCCTCGACCGCGGAGGGCGCCCTGCCGGTCTACAGCCTGTACGGCAAGACCCGCAAACCCGAGCGCCGCTGGCTGGAGGGCCTGGACATCCTGGTGTTCGACATCCAGGACATCGGGACCCGGTTCTACACCTACAGCACAACCCTGGCGCTCTGTATGCAGGCCGCGGCCGAGGCGGACATCGAGGTGCTGGTGCTCGACCGGCCCAATCCAATCGGCGCTCTGTCCGTGGAGGGGCCGGTGCTGGAAAAAGCTCTCTGCGGCAATTTCATCGCCTACTACCCGATCCCGGTGCGCCACGGTCTGACACTGGGCGAGCTGGCCGAACTGTACAACACGGAGTTCGGGATCGGGGCGAAGCTGAACGTGGTGAAAATGCAGGGCTGGAGCCGCGGCATGCTCTGGGACGACACTGGGTTCACCTGGATCAACCCCTCGCCCAACATGCGCAGCCCGAGGGCTGCGCTCCTCTATCCCGGGCTGGGGATCGCCGAGGCGACCAATCTTTCGGTCGGACGCGGCACCGAGGCGCCGTTCGAGATTTACGGCGCACCCTGGATCACCTCGCCCGGCCTGGCCGACAGCCTGAACGCCGCGGGTCTGATTGGTGTGATATTCAGCGACACCGCATTCATCCCCGTCGACTATGTGTTCAAGGGCCAGGCCTGCCGCGGGGTGCGCGCCACGGTCACCGACCCGGGCCGGTTCGAAAGCCTCAAGGCCGGGCTGACCCTGCTGGCCACAGTCGAAAGGCTTTACCCGGAAAAGTTCGAACTGAAGAAGATAGACTTGTGGATCGGGCGGCAGGATGTGAAAGAGCGCCTTCAGAAAGGCGAAGCGGTGGAGTCGATAATACAGAGATGGCAGCCCGAGTTGGAACGTTTCAAAGCCACCCGCACCAAGTACCTACTATACCCGGACTAAGCCTTACATTTCGCCACCAGCGCCTTCAGGTATTCCACCAGGCACAGCATGGCCAGTGTGTCGAGACGGCAATAGTCGCGCAGTTCTCCCTCCAGGCGCTCGCGCTCGGCCTCTTCGGGCGGGTTCTCCACCAGGTGATAATGCACCGCCCCGGCGGTGACACCGTTGTTCACGGGCAGGGCCTCGTAGCTCATGTCCGGCAGCAGCGCGGGCAGGACATTCTTGATCGAGAACGAGCCGCACATCCCGGGGTGATAGACATTGTTCTGCACCACGGCGCAGAGATCCCAGAGACGGCGGCGCAGGCCCTCGGCAGCAGCGGCCAGCTCCGGGAACGCCGCGGCGGCCTCTTTCAGCCGGTCCGACTCGAAATCCCTGTTGTAAACCACCACGCTGCCCCCCAGCCCCCCGGTCGCCTCCACCAGAGAACGGATGAAGCCCTCGCGCGGGTCGCCCGGGCCGCAGTCCAGGAACTCGGCATGCCGCGGCTGTTCGCCGGGCGACTCCTGAATGTGCAGCGACCACTGGAACGGCAGCGGGTCGAACGGGTGCATCCCGGCAAAACGCGGAAGAGCCGGGCTCGAGGCCTCGAAATCCACGAACAGCAGAGGGTAGCGTAACTCTTTCAACTCCACGGACAGCCCCGGCTCGAACACCACCTCACCGCTCAGGCAGCTCGAACGGGCGCGCCGCTGGCGGGGGTTCAAGGGGAAATCGTCCGGGATGTCGCGGATCGAGGCGATCCCCATCCCGGCCAGTTGCTCCAGCAGATCGGGCGGGGCCTCGGGCAGGCAGGCCAGGCTGTCCGGGCCGGAGGGCCACTCCTGGCAGCAGCCGAAAAAGTCGCAACGGGAGGAGCGCTGGCACTGCGGACCGAGCGCCACCACGGGCGGCTCGGGGGCTTCCAGTATCTCGCGGATGCGTGGCAGCTCACGCAAAAGACGCTCCTCGCAGGGCGGCAGGGCCTCGCTCACCTCGCGCTGGCTGAAAAGCCCCTGCAGGTCATAATCGCCTCCGGAGTAGACATAGCCCCGGTTGAGGTGCATCACCATGAAACCGCCCAACCGCAGTCCGCAGGCGCCGAGCACGTGGCTGATCAGGGCCAGTTCGTGGAGGTTGTTCTCCTTGAGCGAGGCCGAGGACTTGACCAGCCGCACCCTCCAGGAGCCGTCCTCCAGGCGCTCCAGAATATCCGCACGCACGAAAATGCCGTCGCTCTCGAACGCTCCGTCGCAAATGACCCGCAGCGACTGGTCGTCCAGGGCGCGTGCGGTCTCCTCCACCGCGGTGGCCTCTCCGCCCGGCCCTCCCCAGGGCGCGCTCCAGGTTTCATCCGAGTTCCGGCTCACCGAGCGGCGGGCCAGCTCGCCCACGCGGCGAGTCTGCGCGCTGAACATGCGTGCGGCCAGGTCGGGGCCGCTATCACGCGGTTGACCGTGCAACTGGAAATACATTTTTTTCGGGCAGCGCAGGGCGGAAAGGTAGGCGGAACGGGTCAATCGCATCATCGGCTCGGGCGGCTCGCGGACTGAATGGGCTCAACTGCACATGTTCGAATGACAAAATAAACCGCCGGAAACAATAATTCAACCGGTTTGGAAAGCCTCTGTGTCTGGATAATATGCAGATTGAGGTGAAAACCGTCGCTATCGAACCGGGCCAGGGTTGGCGAGGGGCTGCACAAATAGCGTACCCGAGCGAATGCCCGGCTTCAGAATTGCCCTGTGGAGGAAAGACTCTGCCTGCCGCTTTATTCGAGCAGCATGAACTTGTCCAGTTTTTTCAACAGCTCATCGTAATTCACCGGCTTGAGCACGTAGTCGGTCACCCCCGACTGGATGGCTTTCTTGACCGCCTTCTCATCGCTCTCGACTGTCACCATGATCACCGGCACTTTCTTCATCTTGTCGTACTGGCGAAGCTGGCGGCAGGTCTCGAACCCGTCGATGCCCGGCATGCGCACATCCAGAAGGATTATGTCCGGACGCACGATCAGGGCCAGCTTGATCCCGGACTCGCCGTCCTCGGCCTGAAAGATCTCGAACCCGTAAGTTTTGAGCCGTGTCTCCATACTCGTGCGCATGAACTTGCTGTCGTCGATTATCAGGATTTTCATCCTGGCCTCCTTTCCTTTCTCTCCCTTGCCGCAATACTGTTATCATTCCTTAGAGGTCGGATTGTAATCACAGCGCTCGAGCCAGGCGCGTAAAAAGTCGAATTCACGTTCCAGCACAGGCAGCAGCTCACACGCGCGTTCCAGGTCCCCGGCCTTGATCGCCTTATGCAGCGAGCGGCAGGTGCGGTGGAGCGGCAGCGCCCCCACCGTGGCGCGCGGCGCAATCAGGCGGTGCGTGTGCTCCGAGGCCCCCTCCAGCCGTCCCTCACGCAGCTGCACGGCCAGGGCCCACAGCCCGGCGGAGGCATCCTCGATGAAACTTTCGAGCAGAGGCTGCAGCTTTTCTGGAT